>DATIQP010000634.1:0-4844 GCA_035470765.1 Polyangiaceae bacterium
CGTCGACGCGCAACCTGCCCTGCTTCGCCTCGTCGAGCGTCGGGGGCGTGCCCGCGCTCCCGCGCTCGACGAACACCCAGCCGCTCCCCGACGCGAGCGGCCGGCCGGCGTGCCCGACGCGTCCGAGCACGCGGCGCGCCCCCCGCCCGGCCCGCACCTCGAAGAGCGCGGCGCCCCAGTCCGGGAGGCCGGGATCCTCGTCGGCGACGATCCACGCCACGCCTTCGCGGGCGTCCCCTCGCACGACCGCGCCCGGCGCGTGCCCGACGACGCCGATCGCGGTGGAGCTCTGGCCGGAAGGCCCGGCGTGGACGCGCCGCACCTCGCTGCTCTGCGCGTCGCCGTCGTGCGCGGTGGCGACGATCACCGCATCGAACGACGCGAGCGGCCCTGGCTCCTCGGCGATCGCCGCCGCGCCAGGGAGGCCGCACACCGCGAGGTCGAGCAGCGCGAAGACGCGCCCGTGAATGCGCCGTGGGCCCATCCCCCGAATTTACTATGCCGCAGCGACGAGGGGTACCCGCGTTTCAGCGCATGCCGCTGGCGATGCGCACGCGCGCGTCGAACTCGCCCGCGACCCTGAGCGAGCCGGTCGATGAATCCACGGTCCCGGACAGGACGCGCACGACGCGCGTCGAGGGCGCCGGCGCCGGCTCGCGGGCCTGAAGCACGAACGCCGCCGCCAGGACCAGCACGTGCGCGCCGATCGACGTGGCCAGGATCAACGGCAGGCGCCAGCGGCTGGGAGCGGGCGCCGGTGCATCGGAAAACAGGGCGGGGTTGCGCCGGTAGACGGACATCGAAGCCTCCAAGCTGGTGGACCCTTCGCCGAGGCCAAAGTTCCCGGATTTCGCCCGTGGCAACAACGAGAGCCCCTTGAATTCTCGCTTGCGCTACATTGTAAGACGCGCAAGCGTCCATGGGCGGGCTCGAGCGCATTTCGTCTCGAAGTCGTTGGTCAAAGGGGGCTCGCGAGCGTGGTCGAAAACCCGAAGACACCGAAGCCGCTTCCTCTGCCACCCGGCAAGACGCTGCAAGCGTACCCGCTGGGGCCGGTGGATGGCTTCGTGCTGTCGCGGATCGACGGGGTCGTGTCCAGTCGCGAGATCGTGACCATGACCGGGCTGGACGAGGCGACGGTCGAAGCGTCGCTGGGGAAGCTGGCGAAGCTCGGGCTCGTTGCCTACGGCGATCCCCCACCCCGGACCATGTCGACGCCGCCGCCGGGAGGCGGGGCGCGGCCCGCGCGTTCGCCGAGCGTTCCGCCGGGGCCCGTCACCGAGATCTCCGAGGTCCAGGACGACGGCATGCGGAGACCGAAGCGCGCCCTCTACGATCCGTCGGAGCTCGACGAGGACGTGGACCTCGAGCGCGACCATCGCCAGCGCGTGCTCGACATGTTCTACAAGCTCGGCGAGCTCGACCACTACGAGCTGCTCGGCGTCGACCGCGCCGCCGACAAGAAGGCGATCAAGCGCGCGTACTACGAGCGGGCCGGCCTCTATCACCCGGACCGCTTCTTCCGGAAACGCCTCGGCTCCTTCAAGCCGAAGATGGAAGCCGTCTTCTCGCGGGTGACCGAGGCGCACGACACCCTCGTCGACAAGGACAAGCGCGCCGAGTACGACGTCTACCTCGGCGCCCAGTCCGCCGCGCGCGACATCGAGGCGGAGATGAACCGCCGGCTGTCGTCGCCGGGGATGAAGCGCAGCGAGCCGACGGTCGCCGTTCCGCCCGCGCCCGAGCCGGCTCAGCCTGCGAGCTTTCCGCCCGAGCGAGCTTCGGGCGTGCACGTCTCCGACCAGGCGCGCCGCGACGCGCTCGCGCGGAGGCTGCTCGGGGGCCGGCCCAGCCCGCCGCCGCGCGCGGAGGAGGCCCCCAAGGCGTCGGCCGACCCCGACGCGCTCCGCCGTCACTACGAGCGCAAGGTGAGCGCCATCCGAGAGCACATGGCGAAGGAGCACGTCGCTCACGCCGAGAAGGCCGTCGCCAGCAAGGACTGGGTGGCGGCCACGAGCGCCTACCGCCTCGCGCTGCAGGTCAACCCGGACGATCCTGAGCTCCTCCGCGCCCTCGCCGAGGCGCAGTACGAGGCCAACCAGGTCCTGGCAGAGGCGTACCGCAAACAGGCGTCTTACGAAGAGAAGTGCGGGAAGCTGGAGGAGGCCGCTCGCTCCTGGGAGCGCGTCGCCAGGGCGCTGCCGGAAGAGCCGGCTGCTCACGGCAGAGCTGCGTTGTGCCTGCTCAAGGCCGGCACCGATTTGCGCAACGCGGCCACGCTGGCGCAGCGCGCCATCGCGCTCGACCCGGACGCCGTCAAGTACCGCCTCGTCCTCGCCGAGATCTACCTGGCCGCCGGGCTCACGCTCAACGCCAAGCGCGAGCTCGAAGCGGCCGCACGCCTGGCCCCTGAGGATGCTAACATCGAAGCCCTTCTGAAGAAGGCCGCCAAATAGGATATCAAGGAACATTCATGGAGAAGGTGATCGGCATCGACCTCGGCACGACAAACTCGTGCGTGGCCATCGTCGAAAACGGGCAGCCGACCGTCATCCCCAACCGGGGCGGATACAAGACCACGCCCTCGATGGTGGCGGTGACCGAAGCGGGGAAGCGGCTCGTCGGGCACATCGCCAAGCGCCAGGCCATCACGAACGCGGAGAACACGGTCTACGCGGCCAAGCGCCTGATCGGACGCAAGTGGTCCTCGCCCCAGGTGAAGAACGCGATCGCGACGTCGAGCTATCGCATCATCGAGGGGCCGCACCACGACTGCCGCATCGTGCTGCGCGACAAGGACTTCAGCATCCCCGAGATCAGCGCGATGATCCTGCAGGAGATGCGGGTGATCGCCGAGGACTACCTCGGTCACTCGGTGTCCAAGGCCGTCATCACCGTCCCGGCGTACTTCAACGACAACCAGCGCCAGGCGACCAAGGACGCAGGCGAGATCGCCGGGCTCGACGTCATCCGCATCATCAACGAGCCGACGGCCGCCGCCCTCGCCTACGGCTTCGGCCGCAACGTGGAGAAGACGGTCGCGGTCTACGACCTCGGCGGCGGCACGTTCGACATCTCCATCCTCGAGATCGCGCCCAACGGCGTCTTCAAGGTCATCGCCACCGCGGGCGACACGTTCCTCGGCGGCGAGGACGTCGACGCGCGCATCGTCGACTGGCTCGTGCAGAGCTTCAAGGACGAGCACAACCTCGACCTGCGCCAGGACCGCATGGCGCTCCAGCGCCTCAAGGACGCGGCCGAGAAGGCCAAGTGTGAGCTGTCGAGCGTGAAGGAGACGGAGATCAACCTGCCCTTCATCATCTCGAGCGGCCGCAACGAGGCGCTGCACCTGCAGCGCGGTCTGTCGCGCGCCACGCTCGAGGAGCTCAGCATGGATCTCATCGAGCGGACCATCGACATCTGCAAGCAGACGCTCGAGGACGCGCGGCTCGAGAAGGACGAGATCGAGGACGTGCTGCTCGTCGGCGGCATGACGCGCATGCCGAAGATCCAGGAGCTCGTCGCGCAGTTCTTCGGGCGCGAGGCCAGCAAGAACATCCACCCCGACGAGTGCGTCGCGCTCGGCGCGGGCATCCAGGGCGCGGCGCTCGTCGACGAGTCGCACGAGATGATCCTGCTCGACGTGACGCCGCACGCGCTCGGCATCATGACCTTCGGAAGCTACTTCGAGGAGCTCATCCCGCAGAACACGACCGTGCCGACGAGCCGCACCAAGATCTTCACCACCAGCCGCGACAACCAGACGGCCGTGAAGATCCTCGTCATGCAGGGGGAGAGCGAACAGGCCGAGGAGAACGAGGTCCTGGGCGAGTTCATCCTGACGGGCCTGCGGCGCGCGCCGAAGGGTCAGGTCGAGATCGAGGTGACCTTCGAGATCAACGCCGACGGAATCGTCAGCGTCCGCGCCAAGGACCTCGAGACCGCCCTCGAGCAGTCGATCCAGGTCACGGCGACCAGCGGCCTGACGCGCGACGAGATCAAGAACATGATCGAGAACGCCAAGGAGCACATGGTCGAGCGCCGCGTCTCCGAGGAGTTCGAGGGCCTCAAGCAGGAGGCGCAGAAGCTCAGCGCCGAGATCGAGAAGCTCTTCCCGCAGGTCGAGCAGATCGTGGCCTCGAGCGACTTCGGCCGCGAGGCGATCGACAAGGCGCGCGGCATCGTGACTCGGACGCGCCAGGCGATCGACAAGAAGGACGCCGCGCTGCTCAAGGAGCAGATCGAGGGCCTGTCGCGCACGCAGCGCATGTTCAAGGGTGTCGTTGCCAAGGGCCAGTGAGCGCAGGGGGGGAAAGCGTCGAAGCAAGGTGACGGACGACAAGATCGACGACGATTGGCCCTCGGGCGAAGCGGACACGGAGCGGGACACGGTCGTCCCCGACGGCGGCCCTGTGGCCAGGCCGATCCGAGCCGCTCCGGCCAAGCAGCCCCTCTCGACGGACGAGGCCCCGACCAAGCCCAAGCGGCCCACGCCGCCGGTGCTGCGCCTCGACTCGGCGTCGGCCTTCGAGAAGCCCGAGTCGACCACGGCGGCGCGGAGGAGCCTGCTGAACCTCGCCGACGGCGCGCCCGATCTGTCCCTCGACGCTGCGCTCGACGCGAGCGATGCCCTCGATCTCGTGGCGCAGGCTCAGGACCGCCGCACCCCCGTCGCGACGGCGGCGCCCTCGGAGGGTGAGCGTGATCCGCGGCGCGAGATGCGCGAGCGCTTCTCGCTCGGCGACTACTCGGGCGCCCTCGTGATGGCCGAGTCGATCCTCGAGGAGGATCCCGACACCGGCGAGGCGCAGAAGTGCGTCGAGAGCTGCCGCACCGTCCTCGAG
>DATIQP010000635.1:0-7598 GCA_035470765.1 Polyangiaceae bacterium
GCGCAGCTCCTTTTGCATGTCGACCCACGGCGTGTAGCAGCGCTCGGCGAGCAGGCGCGGGTCGTCGTTCAGGATCCGGTAGAGGATCTTGAAGCCGAGGTGGCTCATCCCGATGTCGTAGACGTCGGGGAAGGCGAGGCATACGCGCGCCCTGACGCCCGCCCAGTCCTTGACGCGCGCACCGAACTCCCCGCCCGCGTAACGCGCGGGCTTCTGGACGAGGTGCAGGAATTCACTGTACGGGTGCGGGCGCATGGGGAAAGCGCGCATTGTGGCACATTTCCCGGGCTGGCGCCGGGTCTTGCCTTGACGAGCGGGCCGCCCCAACCTCGAAGCATGCACCAACCCCTCTTCGTCGCGGGCCGGAGGATCGACGATGGGCCGACGCAGAAGGTCGTCGCACCCTGGAGCGGCGACTCGCTCGGGGACGTCGTCCTCGCGGACGCGTCGCGCGCCGCGCAGGCCGTCGAGGCGGCGGCGTCTGCGTTCGGGGCGGTCTCCTCCATGCCCGCTCACGCGCGCCGCGACGGCCTGCGCCGGATCGCGGACTCGATCGAGGAGCGGTCCGAGGAGCTGGCGACGGGGCTCGCGCTCGAGGCGGGCAAGCCAATCGCCTACGCGCGCGCCGAGGTCGCCCGCGCCGTCTCGACCTTCACGATCGCGAGCGAGGAGGCGACGAGGATGGAGGGCGGAATCATGCCGCTCGACGTGACGCAGGTCGGCGAGGGCTACACCGGGTTTCACCGGCGGGTGCCGGCCGGCCCGGTGCTCGGCATCGCCCCGTTCAACTTCCCGCTCAACCTCGTGGCGCACAAGGTCGCGCCCGCGCTCGCGTGCGGCTGCAGCATCGTGCTCAAGCCTCCGCCGCAGGCGCCTCTCAGCTCTTTGCGCCTGGCGGAGATCGTGCGCCAGAGCGGCTTCCCCGAGAGCGCGCTGCAGGTCGTGCCGTGCGACGTCGCCGTCGCCGAGTCGCTCGTCCGCGACGAGCGCTTCGCCACGCTCACGTTCACGGGCAGCGCCGCGGTCGGCTGGCACCTCAAGTCCATCGCGGGCAAGAAGCGCGTCCTGCTCGAGCTCGGCGGCAACGCCGCGACGATCGTCCACGAAGACGCCGATCTGGACCTCGCCGCCAGGCGCGTCGTCGCCGGCGCGTTCGGCTACGCAGGTCAGGTCTGCATCAAGGTGCAGCGGCTGTACGTCCACGAGCCCATCGCCGACCGCTTCGTCGCGCAGGTGCTCGCCGCGGCGCGCGCCGTCGAGGTCCGCCCGCCGATCGCCGACGGCATCCTCTCCTGCATGATCGACGAGAAGAACGCGCAGCGAGTCGTCGCGTGGGTCGACGAAGCCACGCACCTCGGCGCGCAGCCGCTGCTCCGCGCCGAACGCCACGGCAACAAGCTCGGCCCGATCGTGCTCGGGATCGACGGCGAAGGTCGCGGCCTGCGCGTCGTGGAAGAAGAGGTCTTCGGTCCCGTCCTCACGGTGCACCGCTACCGCAACTTCGAGGACGCGCTCGCGATGGCCGACGACACGCGCTACGGGCTGCAGGCGGGCCTGTTCACCGACTCGGTGGCGCGCATCCAGGAGGCCTTCGCGCGCCTCCACGTCGGCGGCCTCGTGATCGGCGACGTGCCCACGTTCCGCGTCGACTCGATGCCCTACGGCGGCACGCGCGACTCCGGGCTCGGGCGCGAGGGCGTTCGCTTCGCGATCGAGGAGATGACCGAGCACAAGCTCATGGTCCTGCGGCGCGGCTGATCGTTTTCGTGATAAACGAAGGGCATGAGGGTGTTGCGCTCCTGCCTCGTCGCGGCGGTGCTCACGACCGCCGGCCTCGCGCACGCGGGCCCGCTGCTCGCGCCGGACGCCGCCCTGGAGGCCAAGGCCGCGAGCTACCAGCGCCAGGAGCAGACCTTCTCGACTCGAGAGAACGGCCTCTTCCTCGACACCTTCGTCAACCCGGCCGACGTGGCGCTCGTGCAGTCGTTCTTCGCGCAGACCGCGCAGCTCGATTTCACCACCTTCAGCGGCCGTGACCCCTACAGCGTCATCGATCACTACGACGAGTACGGCGACGAAGGGAACTTCGCCGGGGTCGCCTCGGTCGGCCTCGCCGCGCGCCTGATCTGGCTCCGGCAAAACGGAGGGAGCGTGGCGGACGTGCAGGCCGCCCGCGACGCGGCCGTCCGCGCGGCGCGCGCCTGGCACGTCTACGGCGCCATCGGTGGGCCGGGCGTCGTGGCGCGCGGCGTGCGCCGCGTCACGCCGTGGAATCCTACCGACGCGCCCTTCCCGGGCCCGGCACCGATCATCGTCCCGCTGAAGGACGGCGGCGGCAACCCTCTGCCGGCCACGAAGCAAGCGGTGTGGCGCGCGCCGGTCGCCCCGGGCTTCGACGGCTGGGTGTGGTTCGACGACACGAGCAAGGACCAGGTCTCCGGCTACGCGCTCGCGTCGGCGTGGCTCTGGGACGCGCTCCACGACGACCCCGCGGTGCCGGCCGACGTGCCCGGCGCGCTGTCCGCGGACCTGGTCGCGTTCGCCAAGGCGCTCATGGTCGTCGCGCCCGAGACCGGCGTGGATCTTTGCATCCGGGACGCCGACGGTCGGCTCACGAGCTTCTACGACCTCAACCCGCGCATCCTCTCGCCGGGCGGGCCGCCGCTGCCGGACACGAGCACGCTGCGCAACGGCTTCAACGCCGCGCTCGCGCTCGGGATCCTGCGCGCCGCGTACCACGCGTCGGGCGACCCGGACGTGGGCGCGTACTACTACCAGGAGCTCGTCTCGAACCGCGACTTCCTGACGCCCATGAAGTCGAACACGTCGCTCGTCTTCCTCGGCCCGCCGACGAACTACTCCAACGTCAACATGTTCGCCATCGCGCTCGCGACGCTCGGCCGCTTCGAGACCGATCCGCAGGTGCGGAGCGCGCTCGGCGCGACGCTGCAGCAGGACTTCTGGTCGACGGGCGACACGCGCGACGTCCAGCACGTCCAGCAGGCGTGGTTCGACGCGGTGTACGGCTCGTACGCCCTGGTGGCGCAGCCCGTCTCCTCGCGCATCGCCTCGAACCTGGGTGGCTTCAACGACCCGCCCGCCTTCGACCGCGATCGCGTCAACTGCGATGCCCAGGAGATCGACGCGGGGCAGTGCCTCGCCGTCGACGGCACGACGGTCATCAAGCTGGCGGCGCAAGCGGGGTGGGGCGGCGGCGTCGTCGCGCAGGACATCGTGCCGATGGCCGTGCGGCCGGATTCGGACTTCGAGTGGCGCAGCGATCCGCACCGCGTCAACGGCACGGCCGACAACCGGATGAATCCGGGCGGCGACTTTCTCGCCGCGTACTGGCTCGCGCGCCTCTCGGACACGGACGCGAGCAAGAACCTTTCGCCCTACGCGCGCCCGCCGCTGCCGTACGGCCCCGGCGACCAGGAGACTGCGACGCCACCCGCCTCCGGGTGTGGCTGCAACACCACGTCGCGCTCCGACACCGCGTGGGCCCTGCTCGTGTTCGGCGCCGCTCTCGTGGCCTCACGGGCCCACAAAAGACGAATGACGAAGCGGGGTGCGCCTCGTCATTCGGAGCAGCTGCTCGGATTGAGCCCTCGCTCCCCGGCTCGGGCGGGCGGAGCTAGCACCACGGACGCGGACCCTTCGCGTTCCTGACCGTCAGCCTGCGTGCAGGTAGCACGCAGCCATTCGCCTTCGTTCTGCTCGACCTCACCGGCTGTTGACCTGCAGCGTGCCGAGGTGCTCGTACTGCCCGTACACCTTGTCGGCGCCGAAGAGCATCACGTTCCAGCTCCCCGCGGGCAGATCGCAGCGCCCGTGGGTGATCGACTCCACCTTGCAGCTCGTTCGTGTGCCCCCGGCGCTCGGCCCGTAGTCGATGGAGAGCTGAGTCGACGGGTTGTCGAGCAGGACGTCGAGCGGTCCGTTCACCGTCACCTGCGAGCGGTCGGGTGAGACGAGGCGAAGGTGCCGCGCGAAGAACGCCGGCTGCATCATAGGCTGCCTGATGAAATCGCCGCGCGAGATGGGCCGCTCGCGCAGCTGCCAGTCCTTGTCCTCGGGGAAGTGCGAGACGCCGAACACGTCCGGCGGCGTGAAGAGGTAGTCGCTCGTGTACTGCTTGTGGAACTTGTCGCCGTCCAGGTAGCCCGCGTCGAAGGTGGCGTCGATGAGGTACCAGCCGCCGTCGATGCGCACCGCATTCCACGCGTGGGCCATCCCGTCGACGGGCGTCTCCATCGTGCGGACGTTGCCGACGACGTAGACGATCTCGTCGCCGCTCGCCTTGCCGAGCGCCACCATGAGCTGCGCGTACCCCGCGCACACGCCGAGCTTTCGCTGGAAGACCTTCGGCGCGTCGGCGTCGTCGAAGGGGATGTTGCCCGCGCGGAACGCCGGTCCGTCGTAGGCAATGCGATCGGCGACCCAGTCGTGCAGCGCCTTCACCCGCAGCGCCGGGTCCTTCTCGTGCGCGGCGATGTAGTGGCCGACGCTCTCGATCGACTGCTCGGCCTCCGGAGGCATGCTCGTCACGATGGGGTGGAGCCCGCGCGGCATCGGCCAGCTCGCCGGCGTGGACGGCGGTGAAGTCGAGGTCGGCGCCGCCGCGCTCGTGCCGGTCGCCGTCGCGGTGGGCGAGGCGATGGGCTTCCCGGGCTTGTCGGGACGGGGCTGGTCCTTGACCTCGTATTTGTCGTACGGGTTCGGGTGCGTCGCGTCGTACAGCCACTCCAGCCCTCCGGCGAGCTTGAACACGCCGCGCCGCACGCGCTCGGCGACCGCGCCGTGGTGGTCGCGCAAGAACCAGTCGCCGCGCGCGGAGAGGGCGATGAACGCCTTCTTCGGCGTCGAGGCGAGCAGGATGCCCAGGAACGCGACGTTGACGGCGAGCGTGCGCATCACCAGCCTGTCCGAGAGCAAGAGGATGCGCGGCCGCTGCACCTTGCGCCTGCGCCTCCGCCATTCGGCGACCCCTTCCCAGGAGAGCGGCAGCACCGGAAAGAGCAGCAGCCCGCTCAGCGCGATCCAGCCGACGCGAGCGTTCGCGTAGGCGGCGAGGGACGAGGCGACCCAGACCCCGAGCAGCGGGGCTATGATCATGATCAGCAGGGCGAGCCCCTTGAAAAACAGCGAAAGCGCCCTTGCCATGTGGACGGAGCATAGCGCGTGCGCTATCTCGCCGGACATGAGCGAAGAGCCGAAGCAGGTGAGCGGGGGGAATGTGCCGTCGCGCGAGATCGGCCCCGGCGACCCGCTGCCCACGGTGCGCAACGTGATCCTCGTGATGAGCGGCAAGGGCGGCGTCGGGAAGAGCACGACCGCCACCAACCTGGCGCTGGCGCTGTCGCGTTCCGGTCACCGCGTCGGCCTGCTCGACGCCGACATCTACGGGCCGTCCATCCCGACCATGCTCGGCGTCAGCGGCCGCCCCGTCTCGCTCGACGGCAAGAGAATCGAGCCGCTCACGCGCTTCGGCGTGAAGATCATGAGCATCGGCTTTCTGCTCGAGGACCCGAAGCAGGCCATCGTCTGGCGCGGGCCCATGCTCCACGGCGCGCTACAGCAGTTCCTCAAGGACGTGAACTGGGGCGAGCTCGACTTCCTCGTCCTGGACTTGCCGCCCGGCACGGGCGATGTCGCGTTGACGCTCTCGCAGCAGCTCCACGCGACGGGCGCCGTCATCGTCACCACGCCCCAGCCCGTCGCGACCGACGACGTCTTCAAGTCGGTCAGCATGTGCGAGAAGGTCAACATCCCCATCCTCGGTGTCGTCGAGAACATGAGCTACTTCGTCGACACCGCGGGCGTACGCCACGAGCTGTTCGGCAAGGGCGGGGGGCAAGCGATCGCCGACTTCGCGAAGGCTCCGCTCCTCGGCCAGGTCGCCATCGATCAGAGCGTGCGCGAGTGGGGCGACAAGGGCACGCCCGTCGTGCAGGCCGCGCCCGAGAGCGAGATCGCCCAGAGCTTCGTGAAGGTCGCCGAGAAGCTGGTCGAGGTGATCGAGGAGCGCGCGGGCGCGGGCGGTGAGGACGCGGGTCCCGTGATCGACCGGAGCGGCGGCAAGGGGCGGATGAAGCTGCCGGTCGTGAAGTAGAGAGGAAGTAGGGAGACGGAGTCGGAGTCGGCTAGCTCCGCCAGGTCCCCGTCTTCTTCGCCTGCGCGAGCAGCTCCACGTCCTGCTCCTTCTTGAGCAAGACTCCGAGGAACGGCAGCTCGCGCACGAAGCGCTCCTTGCCGATGCCCGCGCTCTGGAGCACCGCGATCCAGTCGATGAGCTCGCTCGTCGACGGGCGCTTGCGGAGCCGCGGCACCTCGCGCAGCTCGTAGAACTTCACCACCGCCTGGTCGACCAGCTCCTGATCGATCTTCGGGTGGTGCACGCGCACGATGCGCTTCATCAGCTCCTGGTCGGGGAAGTCGATGAAGTGGAAGACGCACCGCCGCAAGAACGCGTCGGGCAGCTCCTTCTCGTTGTTCGACGTGATGATGACGACCGGCCGCTCGCGCGCGACGATCTCGTCGCCCGTCTCGAAGACGGAGAAGCGCATGCGGTCGAGCTCGTGCAAGAGATCGTTCGGGAACTCGAGGTCGGCCTTGTCGACCTCGTCGATGAGGAGCACGCGCCGGCCCTTGTTCTCCTTGTAGTACGCCGTCTCTCCGTCGGCCGTCGCGGCGAAGGCGCGGCCGAGGGGGCCGAGCTTGATGTAGTGGCGGATGTCCTTGACGTCGCCCTCGCCGAAACGTGCATCATACAAGCGTTGCACCGTGTCGTAGACGTACAGGCCGTCCTGCGCTCGCGTGGTCGACTTGACCGGCCAGTGGATGAGCGGGAGCGCGAGCGCCTCGGCGACCGCCTCGGCCAGGAGCGTCTTGCCGGTGCCCGGCTCGCCCTTCACGAGCAGCGGGCGCTCGAGGGCGAGGGCGCAGTTCACGGCGGCTTCGAGCGACTCGCTCGTTAGGTAGCTGGCTGTACCGGAGAAACGACGGAAATCTTGGGACACGGCAGAGAAATAGGGTGCCCGCGGTCGTCGCGCAAGCTCGTGCGGGAGAGGGTGGTAGGTTATCAGCGTGCTCTTCCACGCCCCGAAGCTGCCGAGGCCGCCGCGCGAACGCGTCGAGCGGGTGCTGATCGAGCTCGATCGTGCGCTCGGCACCTCGAAGCTCCTGGTAGAGGAGCAAGCCCGCCTGCCGTACGCCAGCGACGACAGCCTCTCGGAGCCGTGCCTGCCGGACGTGGTCGTGCTCGCGTCGTCGCGCGAGGACGTCGCGGCCGCCCTGCGCGTCGCCGAAGCCCACGACGTCCCGATCACGCCGCGCGCCGGTGGCTCGGGTCGCACCGGCGGCGCCGTGCCCGTCGCGGGGGGCATCGTCCTCGCCACCGCGGCGCTCGATCGCGTCGTCGACGTCGATCGACGCGATCTCCTCGCGATCGTGCAGCCGGGCGTCGTCACCGCGAAGCTGCACGAGCTCGTGGAGCGCGAAGGGCTGTTTTATCCCCCCGACCCGAACTCCGCGGACATGTGCATGATCGGCGGCAACGTCGCCGAGAACGCCGGCGGGCCGCGCGCGTTCAAGTACGG
>DATIQP010000636.1:0-2864 GCA_035470765.1 Polyangiaceae bacterium
TCGACCGATGTCACGAGTCCCAAGGTCAATATTTCCATGGATGGAGCGAACGCGTTCAGGTTCATCGCGGGTCTTGATCTCGGCCTCGGGCCAATCCACCCGACGACGCGCGTCCTCTGCGACTCCGACGTGGCGTTCATCGTGCTCGACCGCAGCCTCGACGACGTGGAGATCCTTCCGATGCGGCTCGACGCGCCGGTCGAGACGGGTGAGTACGTGATGCCCGTCGGCTTCGGCGGCGGCTTCATCGGCGACATCGGCACGCGCGTGCCGCGGCCGGCCAGCCCCGTGCTGACCGTCGGCCCGGGCCACAACTCGTCGACGGGCGCGGTGCTCGGCCCGCACGAGTTCGAGGTCGACGAGGCCACCTGCCGGGGCGACTCCGGCGGCCCGGCGCTGGACGTGCTCAGCGGGCAGGTCGTCGGCGTGGTGTCGCGCGGTCGAAGCTGCTTCTCCGACGGCAACCACGTCTACACGCGCATCGACGCCTACGCCTCGCTCGCGCGCGAAGCGTTGCACGAGGCGCATCGCGAGCTGCAGGAGCACCTGGCGGCGCTTTCGACGCCGATCAGGCAACGGCCGTAGCGGCACTCCTAGGGCTTGCGCGGCGGCGTGATGCCGAGCTGCTTCATGACCTTCTGAAGGTCCTCCCACGCCTCGCGCTTGGACTGCTGCTGCGTCGCGGTGGGCCGGAGCAGGTACGACGGGTGGTAGGTCGGCATGACGAGCGTCTTGCCGCGATAGAGCTTCCACTCGCCACGTAGCTTCGTGATGCCGAGCTTGGTGTCGAGGAGCGTGGAGACCGCGGTGTTGCCGAGCGCGACGATCGCCTTCGGCGCCACGTTGGCGAGCTGCTCGTGCAGGTAGGGGATGCAGGCCGCGGTCTCTTCGGGTGTCGGCCTGCGGTTGCCCGGCGGGCGGCACTTGATGATGTTGCAGATGTAGACGTCCTTCTCCGGCGACAGTCCCATCGCCGCGATCATGCGGTCGAGCAGCTGACCGGCCCGGCCGACGAACGGCAGGCCCTGCTCGTCCTCGTCGGCGCCGGGAGCCTCTCCGATGAAGCAGAGGCTCGCTTGTGGGTTTCCGCGCGCGAAGACGGTCTTGTTGCGCGTCGCGTGCAGCGCGCACTTGGTGCAAGAGGAGACCTGCTCCTGGAGGACGGCGAGGGAGCGTGGAGGTGTGGGCGCGGCGAGCGGAGTCGGAGGAGGAGCGGGCGTCGGAGACGCGGGCGGAAACGGAGACAGACTCGGAGTCGGAGTCGGAGTCGGAGTCGGAGTCGGAGTCGGAGTCGGAGTCGGAGTCGGAGTCGGAGTCGGAGTCGGAGCCGGAGTCGGAGTCGGAGTCGGAGTCGGGGCTGGGCGCGTGGCTCCGCGCGGGATGCCGGAGGAGCCGGCGTCCTGCTGCAGCTCCAGGTACGCCCTCAAGGACGAGGCGATGCCCAGGAGCTCGGCGCGCGGATCGGAGTCGACGGTCATCGGCCCCTTTCATGCCACGGGTCGGGCGCGGCGAACAGCGCAGTTCGCGCTGGCGCCCGACCTTGCAGGACTTACACTCATTCGCATGGGTCAAGAGGCCGAGCCGCTGCCGACCGTCGACGCGTATGCGCCGGAGGAGCCCGTCGTGGCCGCCGAGAAGCGGCGCGCAGGCCACCTCGTCGGGATGTGGCGCTTCTTCCGCGCCCGAGACGCATCGCTCCTCGGCAAGGTGCTCCTCGTCCTCTCGGTGGTCTACGTCCTCAGCCCGATCGACCTGATCCCCGACGTCTTGCCCGTCGTCGGCTGGATCGACGACCTCATCGTCTCCATCGTCGCCGCGACCTACCTCTTTCGCTCCGCCCAGCGGTATCGCTAAAAGCGACGGACGATCTCGAGCTTGCCCGTCGCGCTCCGGCGCGTCAGCACCCAGAGCGTCGCATAGAACGCCGAGCCCTGGAGGGGGCCGCTGCGCGCCTCGAGGATCACGTCCTCCACCCCGTCCGGCGGGCCCGCGCCCGCGTCGGCGGAGAGGGGAGGCGAGCCAAAATCGCCGAACGCGAAGGCGATCACCTCCAGCCAGGCGTCCTTCGACTCGTACTTTGCTCGTTCGGGCGTGGAGATCGTCTGGGCTACGCCCGGGATTTCGTCACGCAAGGACTTGCCGGCGGCGGCGGCCTTCTCGAGCCGCGCGTTGGCCTGCGGAGACGGCCCCTGCCAGAGGGCGGCCGGCAGCTCGCCGGCGAGGTCGGCGCTCATCGAGAGCGTCCGCAGGAACGAGATCGTGGACGGCGCGCCGTGCACGATCAGCTCGAGCGCCTGGCAATCGAGGTTGGCGTTCGTCCACGGGACGGCCGCGAGCGTGCTCGGCGGCGGGCAGGCCTTTCCGGCGCCGCCGAGGAAGTCGTCGCACGTGACGGTACGTAGGCCGCCGTCGCATTCGAGGTCGTAGGTGTCGTGTCCCATGCGCTCCGTCGCGCCGGCGAAGGGTCGCCCGTCGGGCCTCCGCACGGGGACGAGCGCCGGCATTTGCCGGACGCTGAGCGCGGGAGCGGCCAGCGCCGGCGCAGCCTCGAGGTTGGCGTGCCCGGTGGCGCTGGCGCCCTCGGTGCGCGAGCACGCAGACGTGGCGGCCGCGCACGCGACCGCGAGCCATGCGCCTCGCGGCACTACTTGCCGACCAGGAAACGCAGCGCGAAGTCGGCCGTCTTGCCGTACGGCGGCCGGAGCAGGCCGGTGCTGTTCACTCGCGCCTGGTAGAAGACCGGCTTCCGCTTCGTCAGCGCGTCGAAGCCCTCGCGACCATGATAGTGGCCGATGCCGCTCTCGCCGACGCCGCCGAAGGGCAGGTCGTCCTGCGCGAAGTGCACCATCGTCTCGTTGATGGAG
>DATIQP010000637.1:0-9069 GCA_035470765.1 Polyangiaceae bacterium
AGTCCTGGAGGATGAAGGTGTGCATGGGCTAGGTCTTCTCGGGGCCGGGATCGCCGGGGTTGAGGGGGAAGACGTTCTGGAAGGCGCCGATGACGGGCTTGACGTAGGTGCGCTTCCAGAAGGGGTCGATCGTGGGGGAGACGATGCCGTGCATGCGAGGGTGGCCGAGGGCGGCGGGGTGGGCGTAGTCGACCTGGCGCAGGTGGACTCCGTGGCCGAAGGACGTCTGCGCGCCGAGGTTGCGCGGAGGGAGCGGAGCGGGGCCGTGATGCTGCAGGGGCGTTTGCGCGCCGAGGTTGCGGGGGTGCAAGTGGCGAAGGGTGGTGTCGACGCCGATGTGCGTGGGGAGGCTGCCGCTCGGGGCGGGGGCTCCGGCGCCGTCGCCTCCGCCGAGCTGGACGTAGTCGGGGCCGCCGGCGTAGGCGGCGTTGTCGGCGAGCAGATCCTCGAGGGCGTAGCCGCCGGGCTGGCTGGCGGCGACCCAGATGCGGAAGGTGGCCTGCGACGCGACGCCCCCGGTGAGCAGCTTCCAGCGGAGCCACTTGGTGAGGGGGCAGAGGGCTGTGTCGCGGAGCATGACGGCGACCTGCACGCCGGCGGCGATGCCGGTGCTGGTGTCGTTCATGGTCTGGAAGAGCGCGTCGTCCTTCGACGGGCAGGTCTGGTACGCGACCGACGGGGTGCCCGAGACCTGCTTGACCTCGAGCCACGCGACGAGGTCGAGGTAGCTCGACATGTCGAGCCAGAAGGGCTCGCTCTGCGTGACGTCCGAGGAGGCCTGGATGGTGACCCAGTCCTGCAGGAGAAACGGGTACATCAGAGGCCCATGGCGTTGGCGGCGATGAGGACGCGGAAGGTGGCGTCCCAGGTGCTCGCGGGGCCGGCGAGCTGCCAGCGGAGGTAGCGGGCGAGCGGGGTGCCGCTGGTGGTGAGGCGCACGACGGTGGGGTTGGTGGGGATCGCGTTGAGGGCGATCGGGGTCATCATGTTTTGGAAGAGGCCGTCTTCCTTGATGGGCGCGGTCTGGAAGACGATGGTAGGCGTCGCGCCGGTGTACTCGCGCACGTCGATCCAGAAGAGGACGTCCTGGTACGGCGCGAGATCGAGCCATCCGGATTCGCCCTGCGTGACGTTCACGCTGGCCGCGCCTCGAATCGTGGTCCAGTCCTGCAAGATGTACGAGTGCATTCATTTCCTCCGAACTGCTGAATCAAGTGATGGAGAGGCCATATCGGGCGTTGAGATACGACCGAAGTCGCGCCTTCGCCGACGTGGGGAGCAGGCCGCTGAACGCGATCACTTCCGCGATGGTCCCGGCCCATGGGCTTCCGCCACCAAAACCCTGGCTGTGCGCGCCGAGACAGAGTTGGTTGAAGTTCACAGTTCCCGCGTTGCCGCTCTGCGTCAGGTTCGTGAAGCTGTTGAAGTAGAGCTTGCTGCTGGCGCCGTTGAACTCGCCCAGGAATGCGCTCGGGGTGATCCAATCGTGCCCGGTGCCGGTCGTCGTGACGGAGCCGCCCGCGTTCATGGTGATTTGGGCGGCGCTCGTTCCGATGACGGTGGCCGCGAAGCCGCCGGCGTTACCGTCCATGAAGTAGTTGGTGGCGTTGTTCTGATTGCGATGTCCAACGAGGACCCACGTGTGCGGCTGAGAGAGCGTGGTCGCCCACGTGGTGGTGTTCTGGAAGAAGGAGCTGGGGCTGTTGGCGATCTGGATGGTGGCCCGCCCCGCGTAGCTCGCGTCGCTGGCGGTTAGCGTCGGATTGACACTCCCAGCGGTGAGGTTCTTGTTCGGGTCGCCCGTACCGCTTTGGTCGTTCCAGGTCGCGACCCCGGTGGCGGTTCCGTTGAGCGCGGTGCCGAGATCCGGGCGCAGCCACAGGACGCAGCCGGCGAGGTCCGTGGGCACGAAGAAGCCGCTCCGATTGGCCACGACACGGATGCGGAACGTGAGATCCCACGCGCCGGCCGCGCTCGGTACGACGCGCCAGCGCAGGTACCGTGACAGCGAGACCGTCGACGCCGACCTCACGCTGTTCACGACGAACGGCGTCGGCGCAGCCAGGATGAACGGGGCGGCGGTTCCGAGCCGAAGCGCGCCCGTCGTCGGCTGGAACCAGGACTGGGTTATGGAAGCGGGGTTGGCGATTTCGTCACACGTCGGCGAGGTCTCTAGGAAAAGCTGAAGGTAGTTGGTCGAGACACCCCCAGGCGGCGTGACCTCGGCCACGTCGACCCAGAAGGCCGCGTCGGCGAACCCGCTCATGTCGAGCCAGCCTTCCTGAGACTGGACGAGGGGGTTGGCGCTCGAGAGGTTGCTGCGAACGGTCACCCAATCCTGGAGCAGGAACGTGCGGTCGCTCATCGTACCGACCTCCGCCAGGCGTACGTGGCGATCCAGATCCGGAACGTGACGTCCCACGTCGGTCCGCTGGTCGCCTGCAGGCGCCAGCGGACGTAGCGCGCGGGTGGAACGCCGCCGTTCGTGGAGAAGACGCGGTCGACGCGGACGCCCGTGGCGAGCGCGGCCACCCTCGCCATGGGGAGGAAGGCGCCCTGCTCCTTCGCTGGCGCGGTCTCGTAGAACATTTGGACGCCCGAGGTGACCTCGCGGACGTCGAGGAAGAAGACCAGATCCTCGCAGGCGCCGAGGTCGGCCCACGATTCGGCGCTTTGCACGACCGAGGTGGTCAGCTCGGTGCCCCGAGTCGTTATCCAATCTTGCAGAATCGCCGCTTCCACGAGATAGGACGCTACCAACGTGGAGCGGAGCCGAAAGTGCGCGCGGCCGCGCGGTGGCGGGCGTTCAGTGACGAGCCGGTTGCAGGCTCACCCGCCGTGGAGCGGTGGGCAGCTTACGGTGACATCGGTCCCCACCGATGAGAGGCTTCTCCTCGCAAGTGCCCACGAGCGCGCCGCGACACGCGTTCAGTAGACCCTCTCAGCCGCGTGACTTCGGCGACTGTTCGAGGCCGAGCACTTCCTTCACGAAGTCCGTCTTGCTCGCCGTGTACTGCGCGCGCTGGTCGTGGAAGCGCGCCGCCAGCCCCTTCTTCAGCTCCTCGTAGCGGCGGCGCAGGACGTCGCTGCCGCGCAGCTTGTCGCGGAAGTCGACGTACTCGCGCCAGAGCGGCCCCTCGTGGACGACGAAGTGGACGTGGTGCGTTCGCGTGCCGTCGTGGGCGCGTCGCAACAGGAAGCGGCGCTCGGTCAGGTCGCGGTTGATGTCCTCGGGCATCTCCCAGCCGCGGGCGCGGAGGAGCGTGGCGCACTCGTCGGCGACCGCCATCGTCTCGGTGCCGCACAAAAGATCGATGATCGGCTTGGCGGCGAGGCCGGGGACCGCGGTGCTGCCGATGTGCTCGATGCCGAGCACGTGCGCGCCGAGGGCGATGGCGAGCTCGCTCTTGGCGTGCGCGAACGACTCGGCCCAGGTCGGGTCGGACCTGACGATGACGACCGAGTCGTGCCGCTTCTCCACGGTGCCGATTGTAGCCTCCCCCCTCGATCTCACGCAGTTTTCTGCACGAGCCGCTCGCTGACCTCCCAGAGGCGCGCGGCCGCGGCGTCGTCGCGCGCGGCGCGGTTCGGGGTGACCGCGCGGCTGTTCGCGAAATAGAGGCCGGTCTTGCCCTCGACCTCGGGCGAGGTGGCCAGGTAGATGCTCGTCCGCGCGCCGGACTCCTCGCCCGCGAGGAACGGCCCCGCGAGGTTGCGCATCACCCAGCCGAAGAAGCTCTGGTTGTTCTTGCCGAAGCCGCTCGCGATGGCGCCGGGGTGGAGGCAGTTGGCGGTGACCCCGCTGCCGTCGAGCCGTCTGGCCAGCTCGCGTGTGAACAGGACGTTGGCGAGCTTCGAGCGGCCGTAGGCCCGGAAGGCGTGATAGGGGCGCTTGTCGAACATCAGGTCGTCGAAGTCGAGACGGTCCCAGGCGTGCGCGAGCGACGCGACGTTGACGACGCGCGAAGGCGCGCTCTTCTTCAGGACGTCGAGCAACAGGACGGTGAGCAAGAAGTAGGCGAGGTGGTTGGTGGCGAAGGTGCGCTCGTAGCCGTCGACCGTGGTCTCCCGATGGCTGTAGATGGCGCCCGCGTTGTTGAGCAGCACGTCGAGCCGGTCGTGCTTCTGCTGGTACTCGGCGGCGGCGCGGCGGATCTCCTGCTGCGACGAGAGATCGGCGACGATCAGATCGGCGCGCACCTTCGGGTTGAGCGCCCGGATCTCCTCGATGACCTTCTCGCCGGCCTCCCGGTTGCGGACGAGCAGCGAGAGGTTGGCGCCGGCCTTGGCGAGCGCGAGCGCGGTGGCGTGGCCGATCCCACGGCTGGCGCCCGTGAGGAGGACTTGTTTGCCGTCGATGCTCCAGGTCATGGAGGGGGCGAAGATATCACGCGAGCCAGACCACCGTGACGCCGTCGCCGCCCTCGCCCGGCTCACCGGGGCGCATCTGCGCGGCGTAGCCGCTCGCGGCGATCTCCTTGCGCACGGCGTCTCGCAGCGCGCCCGTGCCGTGCCCGTGGACGAGGAACGCGATGCGCGAGCCGCGCCTCACCGAGCGATCGAGGAACGTCGTGGCCGTGGAGAGCGCCTCGTCGACGCGCAGGCCTCGCAGATCGCACGTGTTGTCGCTCGTCGGGATGGCCACCTCGCGAACGCCGGTGGTGGGAGGCGCGGTCTTGTGGGAGCTCTTCAGGGTGGGGCGCTTGGCGAAGTTCGGCGCGCGCAGCTCGTCGCGCGACACCACGAGCTTCAGGGGCCCCGCGGCGACGCGCACCTGCTCGTCGCCGAGCACCTCGAGCACCTCGGCGTCCGCGCGGAGCTTGGCCACGTAGACGCGCGCGCCCACCTTGACCGCCTCGTCCGCGATCGCCTCGCGCTCCGGCGCGCGGACGATCAGCGGCTCGAGCTCGCCGCCGATGGCCACCCCGCTCGACGCGCGGTCGAGCGAGCGCTGCGCCTCGCGGAGCTGGTCGGCGTCGGGCTTGCGGGCACGCAACCTCGCCTGCGCGAAGCGCAGCTCCTCCTTGGCTCGCAGGATCGACGCCGCGAGGCGCGACGCCTCCTCCGAGAGCTCGCGCCGCTCGCGCGCCTTCGCGCGCTCCACCTCGTCTCGCAGGCGAGCCGCGAGCTCCGCAGCCTCGCGCCGCTCGTTCTCGGCGGCGGAGCGCGCGAGCTCGAGCGCCGCGCGCTGCTCGTGAACGCGCCGGAGCTCGTCCTCGACGCTGCGCTCACCCGGCGAGAGGAAGCGCTCGGCGCGGTCGACGACAGCGTCGGGGATGCCGTAGCGGCGCGCGACCGCGAGCGCGCTCGAGGCCCCCGCAGTACCCAAGGTGACCTTGAAGGTCGGCATCATCGTGGCGATGTCGAAGCCCACGCTGGCGTTCTCGAAGCGCGTGTCGGCGACAGCGAGCGCCTTCAGGCCTTCGTAGTGCGTCGTCACGACCACCGCGGCGCCCTGGGCGCAGAGCGCGTCGAGGACGCCGGCCGCGAGCGCCTCGCCCTCGCGCGGGTCGGTGCCGCCTGCGAGCTCGTCGAGCAGAACGAGCGTCCCCTTGTGCGAGCGGTTCAGAATCGCCGCGACGTTCTGCACGTGCGCGCTGAAGGTGGAGAGGCTCTTCTGCAGGCTCTGGTCGTCGCCCACGTCGGTCAGCACGAGATCGAAGACGCCCGCCTCGCTCCCCTCGTCGCACGCGATGGGCAAGCCCGCGCGCACCATCAGCGCCGACAGGCCGAGCGTCTTGAGCGCCACGGTCTTGCCGCCCGCGTTCGGCCCGCTCAGCACCACCGCCCGCCCCGCCTCGATGGAGAGGTCGCTCGGGACGAGCTTCGGTAGCGAGAGCTGCAAGAGCAGGTGCCGCGCGCGCCTGAGATCGAGCCGCGGCTTGGGCGCGAGGCTCGGGAAGACCAGGCGCTGCTCGGCGGCGAGCTTCGCCGTCGCGGCGCGCACGTCCAGGCGAGCCATCGCGTCGGCCGCGCCGAGCACGCTGGGCAGGTGCTCGCAGAGCCGCGCCGACAGGCGCGCGTAGATCGCCTCCTCCTCGCGCGCGACCTCTCCGTCGAGCACCTTGAGCCGGTTGCCCATGGAGACGACGACGCGCGGCTCGACGAAGAGGGTGCCGCCGCTGCCGCTCGTCGAGTGGACGATCCCGGGGAAGCGCTGGTGCGCGTCGGCGCGCACGGGGAGAACGTAGCGGCCCTCGCGCTCGGTCACGAAGCTGTCCTGGATCAGGTCCGCGTAGCGCCGCATCAGGTCCTCGAGGCGAGCGAGCATGCGGGCGCGAGCGGCGCGTTGCTCCTGGCGCAACTCCTTCAGCCGCGGGCTCGCGTGGTCGGCCAGCGTGCCGCCCTCGTCGAAGCTCCTGTGCACCTCCTCGCCGACGTCGTCGAGCGTCGGGTCGGTCCCGCACGCGACGAACAGGGCGGGGCAGCGATCCTTGCGCACCGTGAGGAAGCGACGCGCCGTGCGGGCCCACAGGATCATGCGCGCGATCAGGCGCAGCTCCTCGGGGCCGAGCACCGCCCCGACGCGCAGCCGCTCGAGCGCGGCCTGGATCGAGCCGATGGGCACGATCGGGATCGTCTCTCCGGCGCCATGGAGCGCCAGGGACTCGGCCCCTTCGGCCATGACGATGCGCACCTCATCCTGCGACTCGCAGAACGGCAGCGCGACCGCCGCCTCTTTCCCCGGTGAGCTCTCGCAGCGCTCCGCGAGCGCGGCGAGCACGCGATCCCACTCGAGATCGCTCCGGGTCTTTTCGGGGCAGGGACTCATGGCATCAACCTACGGGGATACCCTAGCGCACCTGACGCCCCCTCTGCCGCCTCCGCCTCCGCCGCTCACTTTCGGTGCACTCGCGATCCATTCCAGGGCAGAACCGCTCCCGCCTCCCTCGAAAAACCGCCCCTTTCGTCGTGTACGGCCGTTGCATTGCCCAGCTTCATGAGCTCCGCACCGTCGCCGCGCCCGGTCTGGCCTCGCAACGCCGCCACGTGCGGCCCCTCCCAGGTCAGCGGCGCCATGTCGCCGCCCTCCTTCCACGAGGCCTACCAGCTCGCCCGCGCGGCCGAGGCCGTCCGGCCGAGCCAGAGCGTCCCTGGCTACCGCGTGTACTGGGTCTGCGCTGGGAGCTTCGGCAGCCGCGACCTTCGCGCGGGCGCGTCCGATTTCGCGATCGCCGGCCGCCACACCCTGTGCGACGTCGTCCTCGAGGGCCATCCGTCGGTCGCGCTCCGCCACCTGCTGCTGCGCACGACGTGCCTCGACGACGGCTGCCCTCGCCTGTCCGTGCTCGACCTCCAAACCCACGAGGGCTTCGAGCTCGCGGACGGCTCCCGGCACCGCTCGCTGGCCGGAGTCGGCGCGATCGCGCTCCGCGTGGGCTCCCACGTCCTGGTCGCGCTTCCGAGCGGGGAGCCCGCGCCGGCGGACCTCCCCGAGCCCGTGCAGGTCCATCCCTACCGGCAGCCCGCGCGCGCGTTCGGACAGACGATGGTGTCGCTCCTCGCGCCGCCGGTGTCGATCGCCGACCGCGAGGACTCGCGCGCCCCCGGCGGGCCGGGCACCTACGCGGTGACCCTGCAGGGAGAGCGCGGCCACGCGACCACCTTCGTGACGGGGCTAGACCTCGCGCGGGGCGTCCTCTTCGGCCGCGCGCCGAAGTGCGTGGGCGGTGGGCTGCGCGAGGTCCTCACCATGGGCATCTCGCGCGTGCACCTGCTCGTGCTGCCCGGTCGTGAACCCTTCGAGTGCATCGCCTACGATCTCGCCTCCACGCAAGGCGTGTATCAGCACGGCCAGCGGGCCCGCCGTTTCAAGCTGCCCGCGGCGGGCGCCCAGCTCCGCCTAGGCATGTCGGGCTTCGTGGACCTCTTCTGGCGTGCGCTCTGACTAGCTGCAGGTGGCGCCGGCTTCGTGGAGCGCCTTCAGCAGCGCGGCGGGATCTTCGGGCGAAAGAAAGACCCGTGCCGGCCCCTCGAGCAGCACGCCTTCGGACTTGAGCTGCGTCGCGTAGACGCGGGTCGTCACGCCGTCGGCGCGGAACAGCCCGGTGTAGTAGCCGGGGAATGCCGTCCCCGCGAGCCGCAGCGTGACCGCCGGCACGTGCAGGCGTGCGCGAAGCTGGCGCGCGTCGAAGGACCGGCGTGAGAAGACCGTGTGGATCGAGAGCTCGCCGTCCGCCACGACGTAGCGCATGCGCTTCGGCCCTACGACGAACAGCATCGTCAGGAGGACGGCGCTGAGGACGAGGACGAGCGCGCCCACGCCTGGCAAGACGCGCATCACCGTCGCGTCGCCCGGCGGGAGCACGATCGAGTCGTTCGTGCCGGACTTGAGCTCGGTCACGAACGCGTCGGGGTCCGGCGGGGAGACGAGGATCGGCCGCTCCTGCCCGGTCACCTGCAGCAGCACGGCGCGGCTCGAGCAGTTGGTGGCCTGCCACACCTCGCCCACGCTCGGGTACCACCACAGACCGGTGCAGAGCCCCGGCGCGCCCGTTCCGCGCATCCGCGTCCCGCCGGAGACGGTGAGCGCGCGCGCGTCGGTCACGTCCGCAACCGCAAACGTCCGCTTGCCGTCGATGAACGAGCCGGAGTCCACGGTGAGCGTGCCGCTCCGGATCGTGTACGAGACCTGGCTCGACCCGACGGCGACGGCGCCGAGCAGCCCGCCGCCGAGCAGCGTGATCACCGCGAGCGCGACGCCGAAGACCAAGGCGAAACGGGACCTCCGGATCGGCGGACGAAACTCGCGAGCCACGGCCCAGTGTTATCACCAAGGAGCCTTCTCGCCCCGTCTCCGCGATCCCGTGTCGTTGAAAACGACCGAGTGGCGCGGCTCCTGCTTGCGCTATCTGCGATGGGCCGGAACGTGCATTTCTTGACGCTTGCGGCGCTCTTGGCGGGCTGCGGGGCGCGCAGCTCGCTCGAGGACGCGAACGCCGGCGCCGATGCGTCGAGCGGCGCCGATGTAGCAGACGTGGCGGACGTGGTGAACGACGCCGCGAGCCCGCCGGTGCTCTGCCCAACGGGCCCGGCCCCCGCGCCGGTGCTGGTGGCTCACATCGGCGC
>DATIQP010000638.1:0-3745 GCA_035470765.1 Polyangiaceae bacterium
GGAGCTCGAGGAGCGCGGCTTCGGCTTCGCGGAGCCGCCGCCCATCGCGGGCGAGGCCCAGCCGCTCGACGCGGTCGTCGTGCCGGCCCTCGCCATCGATCCGCGCGGCCACCGGCTCGGCTATGGCGTCGGCTACTACGATCGCGCGCTGCCGCGCTTCGCTCCCCCCGCGGCGACCCTCGGTGTGGCGTACGATTTCCAGCTTCTGGTCGAGGTGCCGGCCTTCGACACGGACGTGGCCCTCGACTGGGTCGTCACCGACGTGCGGACGCTAGACGCCCACTGCGTACTCTCGCCTGACGGCTCGAGCCTGCGGCAGTGATCGACGCCTCACCCCGAGCTCTCGCCTGACGGCTCGAGCGTGCGGCAGGGTTCGACGTTTCGGTCGGGACTCCCGCCTGGGGCGGCGTGCGGCGGCACGGGTTTTCGTGACGCGTGCGCGTGTTGTACGCTGGGCGATCTGGATCTCGATCCCTCCTTGCCCCGACCCGGCGCGGTGATCGCCGACAAGTACCGCCTCGAGCGTGTGCTCGGCCTCGGCGGAATGGGCGTCGTGTACGCGGCCAGGCACGAGCTGCTCCACCACGACGTGGCGCTCAAGCTCCTCTTGCCGGAGATCGCCAAGGACAAGGAGGCGGTCGCTCGCTTCCTGAACGAGGGGCGCGCCACGGCGCGCCTGCAGAGCAGCCACGTCGTGCGCGTGATCGACGTCGGCCTGGCCGGCACCGCACCGTTCATGGTGATGGAGCTGCTCGCCGGCGAGGACCTCGCGCAGATGCTCGAGAAGCGCGGCAAGCTCCAGATCACCGAGACGGTGGACTTCCTCATCGAGGCGATGGAAGGGCTGTCGCACGCCCACGCGGCGGGCATCATCCACCGCGACCTCAAGCCGTCGAACCTCTTCCTCGCCCTCGGCGACGACGACGTGCGCACCCTGAAGGTCGTCGACTTCGGCATCTCGAAGACGATGGGCTCGGCCGGCGCCAGCATCACCACCACCGCGGCCGTCCTCGGCTCGCCCGCGTACATGGCGCCCGAGCAGCTGCGCAGCTCCAAGCGCGTCGACGCGCGCGCCGACCTCTGGTCGCTCGGCGTGATCGCCTACGAGCTGCTCACCGGCCGGTTGCCGTTCGATGGCGAGACCGTCGGCGAGATCTTCGCCAACATCCTCGAGAAGCCTCCTTCGCCGCCGCGATCGGTCCGCCAGGAGATCCCGGGCAAGCTCGAGGAGGCGATCCTGCGCTGCCTCGAGAAGTCGGTCGAGGCGCGCTTTCACAACGTGGCGGAGCTCGCCGGCGCGATCTCGCGGTTCGGTACGGGGCGATGCGACGCCCTCGTGACCGCGATCGAGAAGAAGCTCGGCGCCGTCCCGAACGGCACGGCCGTGCGCGCGCCCTCGACGTCCGTGCCCGACCTCGAGCTCGCTCCCGTTCGCTCCGCCAACCCGAACGCCGCCACGATCGCGGCATCCTCGAGCGGCAGCGTGCCCGCGGCGCCGCGCTCGAAGCCCTCCGTGCCCATGCCGACGACCGGCTTCGGCGCATTCGACTTCGACGATGAGGAGCTCGCGGGCGCCAAGCTCCTCACGGTCGACGAGGTCGCCTCGCCGCGCCCCGCTCGCTCCAACCCTGCGCCGCTCCCTTCGCCGGGCGCCGTGACCTCGCAACGCCCGAGGGCGCAGCGCCCACCGGCCTTCTACGCGTCCGACGCGCTGCGCGTCGGCGTCCCGGTGATCGCGAACGGCTTCGCGACGCTGCTCGTGGCGTCGCTGCTCTGGCGGTTCTTGGCCACCCCGAGCGGCTGGCGCGTGCTCGCCATCGTCCCGAGCGCGACGGACGGCACGTCGATCGCGACGAGCTCGGTCCTCGCCGCGGTCTTCGCGGTCGCGTGCCTCGCCAGCGCGCTCGGCGGGCTCTTGGGCCGCTCGAGGCGGTGGGGCCTCGTGCTCGGCGCCATCGGGCTGCTCGTGATGGCCATCGGCATGCTCATCGTGGTCGCCTCCACGACGCCGGCGGGCCAGATCGGACCGAAGCCCACCGGCGCGTTCCTCGTGCCCATCGGCATGCCGCTGCTCCCCGTCGGCGTCATGGTCAGCGTCCTCGGCGCTGCTCACGAGCGCTGGCTCGACGGCGACCGCGCCGTGTCGATCGCGATGGCGGTGGCCGCCGGGGGCCTGCTCTACTGCGCGATCCAGCTCTTCGCGGGCGCCGTCGCCTGATAGCGGGAGTTACTTGAGCTTCGCGCCGGGCGCGGCGTCGTCCGGCGCCGTCGCGAGGACGAGCTTCTCGCTCGGCCCCGTCGCGAGCAGCATCCCGTGCGAGAGCAGGCCCTTGCCGAAATCGCGCGGGGCGAGGTTGGCGACGACGAGGACGCGCCGGCCGACGAGCTGCTCGGGCGCGAACGAGAGCGCGAGGCCCGCGATGATGGTGCGCGGCTTTTCCTCGCCGAGCTCGACCGAGAGCTCGAGGAGCTTGTCCTTCTTGGGCACCTTCTTGGCGGTCGTGATCAGGCCGACGCGGAGATCGACCGCGGCGAACTGCTCGTAGGTGATGACGTTGGTCGCGGGCACGGCCGCGGGGTGGCCGGGCACGGTCCCCGGCACGGCGAGGGGAGGCTCGGCCGCCGCCGCTTCGGGCTTGGGCTGGAGACGGTCGAGCAGAGCCTTCTCCTGGTCCTTGTCGCTGACCGTCGGGAACAGCGGGCTCGCCGTCCCGAGGGCGCGGCCCGCGGCGTCGGCCGTCAGGGCCTCGGGCCACTGGTCGCGACCGACCTGGCACGCGATCGGGGGCAGCGCGAGCTGGGCGCGCAGCGCGTCGGCCTTGCGAGGGAGCGCGGGCCACACCATCACGCTGAGATCGCGCAGCGTGGCGAGCAAGAGCGCGAGCGTCGTGTCGACGCGCTCCTGGTTGCCCTTCTTCGCCTCGGCCCACGGCGCTGCGCGATCGACGTACTGGTTCGCCAGCGAGGAGAGAGCGAACGTCTCCTCGAGCGCGCGGTGCGGCTGCAGATCGCTCCACGCCCTCGCCGCGGCGGTCTTGTGAATGGCTGCCTGGAGCTCGAAGTCGCGCTCGAGCCCGGTCGGCGTGTAGGCCGGCACCTTGCCCTCGGTGAGCTTGGCGCACAGGCCGAGCGTTCGCGAGAGCAGGTTGCCGAGGTTCTTTCCGAGATCGGCGTTGTAACGCTCGATCATCGCGTGGTGATCGAAGTCGCCGTCCTGGCCGAACGCGACGTATCGCAAGAGCTGGTAGCGGAGCCCGTCCGCGCCGCCGAGCTCTTCGGTCTGGGCGAGGCGCACCGGGTCCACCGCGTTGCGCAGCGACTTGCTCATCTTCTGCCCGTCGACGGTCAAGAAGCCGTGGGCGAAGACCTTCGTCGGCAGCGGCAGCTCCGCGCTCATCAGGAACGCTGGCCAGTAGACGGTGTGGAAGCGCAGGATGTCCTTGCCGACGAGGTGCACCACCTCGCCGCTCGGCTCCCAGTAGCGGAGGTTCGCGCTGTCCGGGCCCCCGAGGGCGGTCCAATAGTTCGCGAGCGCGTCGAACCACACGTACATCACGTGCTTCGGATCGCTCGGCACCGGCACGCCCCACGAGAAGCTCGTGCGCGAGACGCTGAGATCGTGCAGCCCGCCCTTCACGAAGCTGATGACCTCGTTGCGGCGCGACTCCGGCTCGATGAACTCGGGGTGGGCCTGATAGAGGTCGAGCAGCCGCGAGGCGTAGCTCGCCAGCTTGAAGAAGTACGT
>DATIQP010000639.1:0-1940 GCA_035470765.1 Polyangiaceae bacterium
GTGAACGTCGCGCTCGTCGCGTCCCGATCACTTGCAGTCCTCCCCGCTACACCAACTACACTTGGGGACGCAGGCGTGGATCGACTTGCAGGCGAAGCTCGCGCCGGCGCAGACTTCGCAGCTCGACACGCAGCTCGCCGAGGGCGGACAGAGCAGCTGGTGCGGCGGACACTTGCACTTGCCCTCCTGGCAGACCTGGCCCGACGCGCACGCGGCGCCGCACGCCCCGCAGTCTGCGGCGTTCGACTGGAGGTCGACGCATGAGCCGTTGCAACGCGTCGGCGTCGCCCCGCTGCAGCCGCTCACGCACTGGAACGCGCCGCCTGAGCTCGCGGCGCAGGTCGGCGTGGGCTCGGCACACGCGGCGCCGCACGCCCCGCAGTTCGCCTGGGTCGACAGGCTCGTGGCACAGCCGACATCCGCTCCGCATTGGGCCCAACCGGCCATGCACGCGCCGGTCGCGTCGCAGGAGCCCGCGAGGCACTGCACCTTGCTGGGATCGACGTTCGGAAGCGCGGTGCAGTCGTTCGTGCACGCGCCGCAGTATCGAACGTTCGCCTGGAGGTCGACGCACTCGGCCCCGCAGAGCGAGGCGTTGCACCCAGTGTCGCTCGCGGGGCCGGCACGCACGTCGCCCGGCGTCGGCACCTCCCCCGTGCCGGCGTCCAGCGTGATGGACACCGGACCGCCGTACCCCGAGCAGCTGAGACACGCCGCGAGCGGGGCGAGGCGTGCGATCGCGGACCACGTTCGCCATCGCTTCATGAAGGCCTCGGGAGTGCAACGCCGGTGCCAATGTCAGCGCGAGCAACTCCGCCGTGACGAAGAGGAAGAGAAGAGAGAGAGAGGCGCGGGCAAACATGAGCACCGGGCTTTCTCAGCAAACACTCGGCCACCCGAGCTCTCTCGACGGTTTCTCCCATGAGGGGCCATCCACCTGACGTGGAGGTTCCTGTTGCGTCCGCCCTGCTGGCGCTTTCGGCGTTGGCTTGCGGCGCCCGAAGTGAGATCGCGGGCGGCGGTCTCTTCGACGACGCGTCGATGCCCATCGTCGACGCGTCTCCGCCGTCGGATGTTTGGGCGCCCTCCGACGGGGCTGCTCCGGACTCTGGGACGTGTACCGAACCGCAGGTCCAAGTCGGCGGCAACGGCGCCGGGACGGCATGCAAGGCGAACGTCACGTGGACTTGTGGCGACACGAAATACCGTCTTGGAGGGGGTTGCGACTTGCCCGATGCGGCGTGGCCCGACGGCGACCTCGTGGGCGCAGAGGGTGAATGTGATGTCAACGGCTCGCTGACAAGCTCGTTCACTACGGCGACGTGTTCGTGTGATCCGAGCGCGTGGATCGCCCTCGCCAAGCAGGAGTGTCCGGGCTCACACCAGTGAGAGTGCAGACCACCGTTCACCGCGGCCGGCCCCATCGGGGCCATCCGTTCTCAGCGGCGCGGGGCACTCGGGCCCCACGGTTAACGCACCTCCCCGGCCGAGCGAAGCGATGGCCGTGGGGAGGTCGGCGCACGCGCAGGCTCGCGCGCAAGGCGCGCGCAGGCCGCTCCGTCGCCTACCGTCACCCGGTGCGGCCGAGCACGCCGAGCACGAGCCGAGCATGCGCCGGGAGGGGCCCCGACAACTTCAAGAAGCGGCGTACCGCGCGGCGAGCGTGGCGCGCTCCTCCGGCGGGATCGACAGCGCCTGCGCGAAGAGCTCGGTGAGCTCCTCCGCCGAGCCGTGCGCGTCGTCCCGGCAGCCTGCCTCGACGCGAAGGCGCGAGCCGCCGCGCGCGAGAGCGCAGACGAGCGCGAAGGCGTCACCGCGATGCTCGGCGTCGAGCTGCGCGGCCAGAACGGCCAGCCGTTCCCGCAGGGCGTCCTCGGCGGCCGCCACCGTCGTGAGGTTCTCGAGGGTCGCGAGCACGTCGGAGCCGTTGACGTCTTGCT
>DATIQP010000640.1:0-11626 GCA_035470765.1 Polyangiaceae bacterium
CCCGGCTTCGGCGATCCGGGCGACGCCGCCCGCTGCGATCTGCTCGCGCGCCTCTTCGCCGAGCGGCTCGGCTTCCCGTCGGAGGCGCGCGGCTGGCAGCAGTTCTTCATCGCCTATCGCCGCGCCGCGGGCGGCCTCGACGAGCCGACGCAGACGACGATCCGCGACGTGCTGGATCCGTTCGTCGCCCCGCGATCGGCGGGCCTCGTCGCGCCGAAGAAGCTCTCGCCGCTCGCGCCGACGGAGCTGCTCGATCTCTTGGCCTCGCTCGAGCGCGTCCCGCGGGAGCGCCGGACGCAGCTGGGCGAGTGGATCGTCGAGAGCACCTACGCCGAGCCGCGCCCGCACCTGTGGGCCGCCATCGGCCGCATCGGCGCCCGGGTCCCTGCCTACGCGAGCGTGCATCACGTCGTCCCGCCCGCCGCGGTGGAGGCGTGGCTCGACGTCCTCCTTCGCCAGAAGTGGGAGAAGCTCCCGACGGCGCCCCTCGCCGCCGTGCGGATGGCCCGGCTCACCGGCGACCGCGCGCGCGACGTGGCCGATCGAGTCCGCGCCGCCGTCGAGCAGCGCCTCGTCCGCGCAGGCGCGCCCGCCGCCCTCGTACGCGATCTCTCCGAGGCCACCCCGCGCGAGGAGGAGCGCGCCGAGACGTTCGGCGAACGGCTCCCGCTCGGGCTACGCCTCGTCGACGTCCCCGCGAGTGGCTAGGCCCCACTCGACGGCGCGCTCGAGGATGCGCCGGTTGTCGGGCACGAGCTGCAAGAAGCTCCGGCGCCAGTCCGCGCGCTTCAGCTTCGCCGCTCGCGCGTGGAGGCTCTCGAACGCGTCGATCAAGAGCGACCGCGCCTCCTCCGCGCGGCCGCACGCCGCGAGCGCTTCGACGTACGTGATCCGGACGAGCGACTCGCTGTCCTCGAGGCCGTGCAGCCGCTCGAGCAGCTCGTAGGCGCGCGTCGCGTGCTCGAGAGCCTCCGCGTGCCTGCCGAGCGAGAGCTCGAGGTCGGCGAGGGTCGCGAGGGCGCTCGCCTGCGCGGGCGGCAGCGGCTCGCTGGCCGCCAGCGCCGCGGACGCGATCTCCACGGCTCCCGCGCGGTCTCCGGCCGCGGCGAGCGCGCTCGCCATGTACAGCTTCGAGTGGACGGTCAGCCGCACGTCGCCCTGCGCCTCGAACGCGGCGATGGCCTCTCGCTGGACCTGCTGCGACTCCTCGATGCGACCCTGCCATAGCCGGAGAAGCCCGATGTTCTGCTTGAAGATGGCGATGATGCGCGCCATCCCCAGCGACTCGGCGACGCGGAGCGTGGGAACGAGCGCCTCCTCGGCCTCGTCGAGCGCCCCGGCGACCACCGCCACGTAGCCCATGTTGGCCGCCTGGACGCAGGCGTTGCGGCGATCGCCGGCCCGCGCGTACAGCTGGCTCGAAGCGCGCATGTGGTCGTAGTACGTGCCGATGTCGCTCGAGTAGAGCGCCCTGTACGCGAGCGCCTGCCTGACGCGAGCCGCCACCTCGGGCGCGATCTCGGCGAGCCGATCGGTGAGCTGCTCTTCCGCGGCGGCCACGAGCTCGTCCGCCAGGCCTCGCATCCCGGTCGCGTAGAGCTGCCCCGCGATCCGGCCCAGCGACGCGATGCGCGGCGCGACGGCCTCCACGGCGTCGCTCGCCGCGCCCGCCGCCGACACCCTCACGCGCTCGCACGCTGCGCGCAGCACCTCGGTGTGACCGACGCCGGCCGCTGCCGTCGCCAGCTCGGCACACGCTGCGAACCAGGCCGGCGAGCCGCGCGCGAGGAGATCCGTCGCGCTCTGCGCGCTCTGCTCGGCCTCCGCCAGCCGGCCCATCCACCGAAGCGCCTCGGCGCGCAGTCGGTGGGCCTCGCCCATCGTCACGCTCGACGTCTCGCCGGAGGCTTCGAGGCAGCCGGCCGCTCGATCCACGCGATCGACGACCGCGCCGAGATCGCTGCCGCCGAGGCCCTGCTTGGCCGCGGCGAGGTAGTGCACGGCGGCGCGGCCGGGCATCCCGCCGATCTCGAAGTGCTTCGCGAGGGCCACCGGATCGCGCTCGCCGTTCTGCTCGAGCCACTCGGCGGCGAGGCGGTGCCCGAGGCTGCGGTCGGCCTCCGTCAACATCGCGTACGCGCCCTCGCGCACCAGGGCGTGCCGGAAGACCCACTCACGGCGGGCATCTCGCTTGCTCACGAGCTCTCGCTCCGCGAGCGTCTCGAGCCAGTCCGACGCGGTGCGCGCGTCGCCGCCCAGCAGCGCCGCGACGCCATGCTCGGAGAAGGCCGCGCCGAACACGGACGCTGCGCGCAGCACCTTGCGGGCGTCGGGCTCGAGAGCCTCCACGCGCCGCTGGACCATGGCGAGGACCGTCTCGGGGACGTCTTCGCCGCGCCCCTCGGCGACGGCTCGCACGATCTCTTCGAGGAAGAACGCGTTGCCGTCCGCCCGCTCCACGATGCGGCGCAGCACGTCGGGGGCGACCTCGCCGAGGGCGCTTCGAGCGAGAGCCTCGCCGGCTCGCGCGCCGAGCGGCGGCAGCTGCATGCGCTGGGCGCGGTCGGACCACAAACCCGGGAACCTGTCGTCCACCTCGGGGCGCGCGAGCGCGACGACCAGCAGCGGCGCCTGCGCCGCCCGCCGGAGCGCGTGCTCCACGAACTGGAGGCTCGGGCGGTCCGCCCAGTGGATGTCCTCCAACACGAGGATGACCGGCCCGCGCGCACACTCGCCGGCGACCCAGTCCTCCCACGCGCGTCGGAACTGATCGCCCATGAGGATCGGGTCCCGGCGGGCGGCGTACAGCTGCACGCTCGGCTCGTCCGCCATCGGCACGCCGCAGAGCTCGCCGAGGAACTCCGCCACCCGGTCCGGCTCGGCGACGTCCGCGTGGAGGACCCGCGCGTGGATCTTCTGCCGCAGCTCCGACAGCTCGCTCGACAAGGAGCCGTCCTCGTCCATGAGCCCCATCGCGCGGCGCACGCACCGGCGCAAGACCGCGAAGGGCGAATCGGTCGTCATCGGCTCCGCGCGGGCCTGCCACGTCTGGGGCGCCGGCACGCGCCGAGCCACGCGCGAGAGCCACTCGTGGCGCAACCTCGATTTGCCCGCGCCCGCGGGGGCGAGCACGAGCAGCGCCCGCGCGACCGAGTCCTGCTCGCACTCGGCGAACAGCGCGTCCAGGTTGCCGAGCTCGCGGTCTCGCCCGACGCACGGCGTCCGCTTGCCGAGCAGCGTACGCATGCCGGGCGCCCGCGCCCCGCCGCCCGCGACCAGCCAGCCGCCGTCGTCGCCCGGCTCCACGGAGAACTCGGTCCCGAGCAGGCCCGCCGTCACGGCGTCGACCCACACCCCGTCGCGCGGGGCGCCCGCGAGCGACACGGCGCGCTCCACGGCGCGGTCGATGGCCTCGCCCACCGCGCGCTCGCCCACCTCGGCGCGACCGGTCGCGAGCGCCAGGGGCACGTCGCCGAACAACGGCCGCATGGCGAGCGCCAGCCTCGCGGCGCGCGCGGCCTGATCGGTCGCGCTGCCCTGGCCGAAGAGCGTGGCCACGATCGCGCCCGGCACGCGGTCGACGCGAGCGCCCATGCGCTCGGCGATTACGCCGAGCTCGGCGTCGGAGACGTCCAGCGCGGCGATGGGCTCGAGGGTGCGCTCGTCGTCCCCGAGTCGCTGCCGGGCAGCCACGACGACGCTCACCACGCGGCGCTCACGGCCCGTCAGCGAGGGCGGCGGGAGTGGGACCTCGCTCGACGGCGCTGCGTGCAGGACCTCCCGCAGCCTCTCCGCGACCGTCGCGGCGCCCGCCGGGCGCTCCGAGGGGTGCTTGGAGAGCATCTCGCCCACGAGTCGCGTGAGCTCGGGTGGGACCTCCAGCGACGAGGGCAGCGGCGCGGGCTCGTCGAGCAGGAGCTTGGCCAGCGACGCGACCGCGTCCGCCGCGGAGAACGGTCCTTGACCCGTCAAGCACTTGTACAGCAGGCAGCCGAGCGAGAAGACGTCCGCGGCGGGCCCCACGTCCGGCTGCCCGCGCGCCTGCTCCGGCGCCAGGAAGCCGGCCGTGCCGAGGAGCGTGCCGATCGACGTCTTGAACTCGGAGTGCTCCGGCACGAGCGCGAGGCCGAAGTCCACGAGCTTCACGCGCGCGACGCTGGCGTCGAGGAGCAGCACGTTGCTGGGCTTCACGTCGCGATGGATGACGCCGCGCCCGTGCGCGTGTCCGAGCGCCTCGGCGAGCGCGATGCCCAGCGTGACCGTGTCGGCCACCGGCAGCGGCCCCGAGCGCAGCCGCCGCGAGAGCTCCTGCCCCTCCAGCCACTCCATCGCGAGAAAATGGGTCCGTGCGTGCACGCCGTGCGCCACGTAGCGCACGACCGACGGGTGCGAGAGGCGCGCGAGCGCCTGCGACTCGCGCGCGAACCGGGGCGCCCCGTCCGGGATGTCGCCGCGGAGCAGCTTGAGGGCGACCGTCTCGTTCGTGTGCAGGTCGACGGCGCGGTACACGACCCCCATGCCGCCCCCACCCACGTGAGCGTCGACGCTGAACCGACCCGAAATCACCTCCCCGGGCGCGAGCTCCATTCGACGTCGAGTATATCCAATCGATCCCGCGCCTGCGTCTGGACGACACTGTAAGGCCCGTCTACCTTCGGTGGCGATGCCGAGCGCCGCCGAGTTCGTCTCCAAAGTGCTGCCCGAGAGCGCCACGCTCCAGCCGGCCGAGGTGGATGCCATCCTCGAGATCGCCTACCTGACCATCGCCGCCGACCGACGCCTCACCAACGAAGAGCTCGCAGCGTTCGAGGTGCTGCTGGATCGGCTTCGGACGCTCTCCGGCATGACCGGCCCGGTGAGCCGCGCCACGCTCGACGGGACGCTCAACGACATGTACGCGCGCGCCGACCGCGCGCGCGAGTCTTCACGCAGCGGCTACGACGACGCGCAGCTGCAACAGCTCGGCGCCAAGCTCGGCCCCGCGGCGCGCGAGATCGCCTACAAGGTCGCCTACGCCCTCGGCCTCGCCGACATGGACGCGATCGACGAGGAGTTCGAGCTCGACCTGCAGCTCGTGGACGCGCTCGAGCTTTCGAACGACCGGTCCGAGGCGCTCGCGAACGAGGTCCTCGCCGCGCTCACGCCCCGCGACTGACTAGCCGAGGCTCGTCCGAGGCTGTGTGCGTGTGCTACGCAGCACACGCACCTAGTGACGGGCGAGCCACGCGGCGGCCTGGGCGCGGATTGTATCGTCCGTCGTGTAGAGATCGAGCGGCGACGTCTCGCCCCAGATGCGCTCCAGCGCGGCCTCGGCGTAAAAGCGCACGAGCGGGTACGGGTTGACGAGCTGCTCGGCGATGGCGGGTGCGGCGCGTCGCTCCTTTCGCTCGCCGAGCAGGGCCAGCGCCACCGCCTGCTCGTGAGGCTTGCCGCGCGCGAGCGTCGCGTCGAGCACGTTCGCGTCCAGGCTGCCGTACTCGTCGCGCAGAAGGTTCTCGTCCAGGCGCTTGCCCCAGAGCCGTTCCACGTCGGCCGCGATCCGCCGGACGGTCTCGTCGCCGTGGCAGAGCGCGCACTCGAGCGGCCTGTCGAGCACCTTCACCGCGTCCGTCGGCGAGCCGATGCGGTGGTAGCGAGTGAGGCTGCCGTCGAGCGACATGTTCTTCCTGGGCATATGGCAGGCGACGCAGCGACCCCCGGGACCGGCCGGATCGTGGTGGGCGTGCCTGCGCAGCGCCTCGTCGCCCGCGTACTTCGCGTGACAGCGCGTGCACACGGCGTCGCCCTCGCGGGTCTCGAGGCGCGCGGCGCGAGCGCCGTTGTCCGGGGCGTGGGGATCGTGACAAAGCGTGCAGTCTGCACGTTTCGAGCACGCGGAGAGCAAGAAGTCCCTCGCCTCGCCCGAGTTGATGTGGCTGCCTCCCGGGTTCGCGGCGCGACGCCCGCCCTCCCACGTGTACGGGTAGTGCGAGAAGAGCACCTGGTGGCAGCGCGCGCACGTTCGGTTGATCCGCTGCGCGCGCACCGCGTCCGCGTCGCCCGAGCCCCCCTGCACGCGCAGCCCCGCCGAGCGCGGCGACAGCGACATGCGCACCTCGGGGTGCTCGGCGTGCTCCCGGCCTCCGCCGTGGCACGCTTCGCAGCCGATGCCGACCTCGATCAGATCCTTGGCGGTGAAGCTCGCGCGCGTCACCTCGACGTCGCGCATCGCCAGCTCGGCGACCGAGCCCGACGACGGCGCCGCGCCGCCCGAGAGCCGCGCGATGTCGTCCCGCAGGTCGCGCTCGACGGCGGCCGGATCGTCGACGACGGTGCGCCAGCGGTCCTGCTCCGGCAGCAGCGGGTCGACCACCTCGCCCTGGTAGGCCGCGCGCCGGCGCAGCGCCGGGTCGATCAGCGTGCCGAGCAACGTCGAGAGGTAGGGCTGCGTGTTGTGGCAGAAGATGCACGTCCGGTTCCACACCGGGCCCGCCGCGACGCCGGGCCGCTCGCGCGACATGACCGAGTAGCCCTTGTAGCGATACTTCTTCGACCAGAGCAGGTAGGAGACCGGCAGCACGAGCTCGTCGCCCGCCGCCGCCGCGTCGCCCTCGCGTGCGACCGGCACCCCGGCGTAGTCCTCGCGGTGGTGGCCGCCGATGACGCGCGTCACGCGGTAGAGGGAGTCGCCGAAACGTGTACTATGCACATGAACGTATCGCGCCCCGCCGCGCTCGGTGAGCTCCACCGTGTCGTCCTTGAAGCGGAGCGCCACGCCGGAGAAGGGCGCCCTGACCGCAGCGTCCGACGCGTCGCGCGTCATGTGGTGCATCGGCGAGTCGAACCAGCGGGCGGCCTCGTCGGCGTGGCACCTGGCGCACGCCGCCGACCCCACGTAGTCGCCTCGCAGGACGTTGCTCGTCACCTCCCCGCCCGCTTGAGCCGCGCCGGCGGATCGCGGCGCGACGCCGCGCCCGGCGCACGCGGCGCCGAGCAGCCCTACCAGCAGAAAGACGGTGGCTCCGGCGCGCATTGCCGCGCCAGTGTACTCACCTCAGTCGGTGCAGGGCATCTCCCAGCGCTTGTCCTCGACCATGCTCGCCGGGGGCTTCGCCTCGTGCTCACGCTCGCTGTGCGTGTGCTCGCGGACGGGAGCAGCGGGGCCGATGGTCACCGGCGCGGGAATGTGGCTCTTGCTGGACTTCACTGGAGCGGTCATCACGATCATGGCAAACCTGTTGGTGCAACGTACGTGCCGCGATCGAAATCGGCAACAAACGAGGCATCGCCGCGCTGCGGCATCGCCGCAGAGCGCGCACCCTCGTACGCAGCGTCGCGCACACGCGTCCCCACTCGGCGGTCTGCTCGGCTCGGATTCGTGTCTCGTCGCCGTCGAGGGAGCGGCTAGCGGCTGACGTGGATGGCGAGCGATTCGAGCGCGGGGAAGTCGCGAGGCTCGAGCGCGACGTCGTGGTCCGAGCCGTTCACCGTGAGCTCGACGCTGCGCACGCCCGCCACGCGGCGGAGCACCCAGCGCACGCGATAGCCGAAGGTTTTCTCCGCCTCGCCGAAGCCGAGGTGCTCGTTGAGGATGGTGCGGGAGTCGGGCTGGAAGAGCTCGCGCACCTGGTCGGTCGCGTCGGTCAGCACCCGGGCCTCGTCGGCGCCCGGCTCCAGCCTCAGCGTCGCTTCGACCGCGAACGGCCGCCTGCGCGGGTCCTCGACGGAGAGCGAGAGCTTGTCGCGGCACGGGATGTCGCGGGCGATGGCGAGGGCACGCGCCTTCTCGCTCGGGGTCAGGGCGCGCGGCTCGCCGCGCGGCACGAGGAGCAGGACACCCTCGCCGACGGCCAGCGAAGGATCCTGCGCGTGCGTCAGGAGCGTCGCGCGTCCGAAGCCGTTGCCCTCGAGCTGCTCCGCGAAATACGGACGTGCCTCGACGCAGGCAGGCGCGACGAGCGACGCGTGCGGAGCGCTCGCGCTCGCCGCCGCGTGCTTGGCGCCGTACCCGGAGACGAACGGCAGCATGACCACGCACACCGAGGCGCCCGCCGCGACCGTCAGTGAGCCTCGCGCTCTCCGCCCCATGCGCGCGAGCATCTTCGACAGCGAGGCGTGGCAGCGGGCTACGGGTCGCGGGCCCCCACTGTGGCGGTAAGTCGCGGCGCCGTGCACATGGGCAATCACGGCGTCGGTGAGGGTACCGCTCAGCACGGGCGGCAGCAGCTCGTAGCCGCGCACGTCCGCGTCGCGCTCCACGCGAAACGACGGGTCCTCCTTGGCGTAGATGCGCCGAAGGGCTCGACCACGCGCGCGATCGCGGACCGCCACGACGCCGAGCAGCGCGAGCGCAAACGCACACGCGAGCCCCGACAGCGCGTGGGCGAAGCCGCTGCGTCCCAGGAGCCCGAGTAACCCGCAGACCAGCAGCGTGCGGCCCGCTGCGAGGCCCAGGGACTCGAAGCGATCGAGCGCGCCCTCGACGCGAGTGGTCGCGTGGAGGCGCGTGAGCGGGCGCAGGACGACCCGCGCCGCGACGAGGCCTGCGCCCACCGCCACCGCGTAGGCAACGGGCCTCTCGGTGATCGCGCGCGCCAGCTCGAAAGCGACGGCCAGGGTCGACGCGATGGCCACCGCTCCGGTGGCCCCCAGCACGATGTGGATCGATCTCTCGCTCGGGACGCGCGGCGGTAGCTCCATTCGGCCTCTGCCGTTCATGCTGAACGCGACGCGCCTCGCGCGCAAGTCGACGGAGGGCTCAGTCGCGCGATCGCCGCTCGTAGACGAACAAGTCCCCGAACATGTCCGTCTCACGGAAGCCGACGTGGCGCATGCCGACCTTCTCGAGCACGCGCTGGCTGGCGCGGTGCCACTGGAACGTGCACGCCTGCACGCGCTCCACCTCGCGCTGGCGGAGCGCCCAGCGAACGACCTCGCTCGTGCCCTCCGTCGCGTAGCCGTGACCTTGCCACGCCTCGTCGACGCCGTACGCGACTTCGACGGTGCCATCCGTGTCGGGGCGGCCGTTGAGCACGACGCTCCCGACGACGATGCGCTTGCCCGACGCCGTCTCCGGTTTGGTCACGAGGACGCGAGCGCCCCAGAGCCACGCGTCCGGATCGCGCCGGAGCTTTTCGATCGGACAGGAGAACGCGCGCTCGACGAGGGCGCGGCCCGGCCACAGATCCGGGAAGCGGGCCTCGACGAGCTCCTCGGCGCGGTCGCGATCGCCGACGAGCACGGCCTCGACGAGCTCGCGCGTGATGGGGAGCAGCTCGAGGCGTTGAGTACGGAGAGAAGCCTCCATGGCCCCTCTTCTATCGCTCAAAATCTCGAAGAATCAATCCTGCGCCGCGTCATGACGCACCGAGCCGACGGTATACGTCATCCACGTAGGCTCGACCGGCCGTCACCCAGGACGAGTCTCGCGCCATGGCCCGCTGCCGCAGCTCCTGGAAAGCATTGCGTCCGAGGAAGGCCGAGATGGCGTCCTCCAGCGCGACCAGCAGGTCGACCACGGTCGGCGAGCGCGCGACGAAGCCTGTGCCGGAGCCGCGCGCCAGGTTGGCGGGCTCGACCGTGTCGTGCAGGCCGCCCACGTCGGTGACGACGGGGATGGCGCCGAAGCGCATGGCGTAGAGCTGCGTGAGACCGCAGGGCTCGAAGCGCGAAGGGACGACGACGAAGTCGGCGCCGGCATAGACGCGCGTCGCGAGCGCGGGGTCGAAGGCGATCCGGGCGCTGACGTAGCCGGGATAGCGGACCGCGACGTGGCGCAGCATGTCCTCCTGCTGCGCGTCGCCCTTGCCGATGAGCACGACCCGCGCGCCGCGCTCGACGAGCGCGCCCACACAGTGCACCAGGAGGTCGACGCCCTTCTGTTCGGTGAGGCGCGACACGCAGGCGAAGAGCGGCGCGTCCGGCCAGTCGAGGCCCAGCTCCGCGACCAGGGCCTGCTTGCACGCCCACTTGCCGGGCGCCACCGTCGACGCGTCGTAGCGCTGCGCGATGCCGCCTTCGGTGCTCGGGTCGAAGCGCTCGGCGTCGATGCCGTTGGCGATGCCCAAGAGCTTGCCGGAGTGCGCGCGCAAGAACCCTTCGAGGTAGAAGCCGTGACCGCGCCGCTGGATCTCGCGCGCGTAGGTCGGGCTCACCGTCGTCGCGAGATCGCAGAGCGCGGTCGCGCCCTTGAGGAGGTTGACGTGGCCGTCCTGCTCGAGGCACCCGCCGTGGAAGAGATCGTGCGGGATGGCGAAGCGGTCCAGCGCGTCGACGCCGAAGACGCCCTGGTAGGCGAGGTTGTGGATCGTGAAGACCGACGGCTTGCGCTGCCAGTACTCGCCCATCGTCGTGCGGGCGTAGACGATCGCGAGCGCGGCGTGCCAGTCGTGGGCGTGGATGACGTCGAAGCCGTCGGGCCAGAGGCGCGCCGCGACCTCGAGGGCGCCGCGCGAGAGGGTCGCGAAGCGAAGGCCGTTGTCTCCGAAGCTGCCCGCCGCGTCGCCGTAGATCCCCTGCCGGCCGCCGAAGAGGTAGTCCTCGGCGAGCAGGCAGACGCGCAGGCTCCCGCCGCCCTGGCCGCCTTCGATCGGGACCTCGCACACGCCGCAATCGCGCACGTCGCGCGGGCCCCAGCCGACGCGGACGGGGACCCGCTCCATCCACCAGCGGTGGCGCTGCGGGATGGGGGTGACGCCGTAGAGCGGCGTGACGATGCACACGTCGTGGCCGAGGTGTGCCAGCGCGCGAGAGAGGCCGAGCACGGCGTCGCCGAGACCGCCCGTGCGAGCGAAAGTCTCGACCTCGGAAGAGATCATCAGGATGCGCATGCCCGCCTGAGCACTTACCATCGCGGCGCCGGCCGCGGAACAGCTAACATCCAGAGCGGGTCTTGGAGGTGACGCCGAAGAGCCGAGCGCCGAGCACCGCGCCCAGCGCCGCGAAGACGGCGATGGGCATGACGTGCGCGAGCGCCACGTGCACGGGGTGGACGATGCCGCAGTGAAGGTCGATGAGGGCCCCGCCCCACGCGCCCGCCGAGGCAAAGGTGGCGGCGCCCGTCGCGCGCGGGTGCACCGGATCGCTCCCGCGCCTGAGGTAGCCGAGGGCGAAGAGCGGAGCGAGCGAGAGCACGCTCGTCGCGATCAGACACGCCACGTTCGCCGTGGCGCCGGCGGCCGGCTCGCGGACGTCCGGCCACCCGAGCGTGCAGGCCATGACCCACGCGAGCACCACGGGCGCGGCGGCGAGAGCGGCGAAGACGAGGACGCGGCGCGTGTGGCCGAGCATCGTCAGCCCGCGATGCGCCGCCGTCCACGTCGTCGCGGCGGCGAGGAGCGCCCAGCCCGCCGCCGACAGCGCGACGAAGGGCAGCGGGCGGCCGCCGAGCGTGATCCCGAGCGCGGCGAGCAAGGCCACCGAGGTCCCCGCGCCGAGCGCGACCGCGGCGCGACGGCGCCTCGCGACGGCTCGCGCATCGGGAGACGGCGTCCCGCGCGCCTTCGCGAGGACGCGCTCGCGGAGCTCGGCCGGCAATCGGGTGTGGGTCACGGCTCGACCCCTTCCATCTGGAGCACGTCGCCGAGCGCGGCGCGCAGCGCCTGGTACGCGCGGTGGGCGCGGAGCTTCACGGCCGTCACCGACGTGC
>DATIQP010000641.1:0-2164 GCA_035470765.1 Polyangiaceae bacterium
CGAATTTCTTTGCGAGCTCGGTGTTGGAGTCGGGCAGGCTGAACGTCCCCACGGGGACGTCGACCTGCTCCACCTCGCGCCTACCGTTCGTGAGCTCGAGGGTGACGCGGTTCGGGAACGGCAGGACGATCGCTTCGTCGCCGCGGCTGCGCTCACGGTCGCGCAGGGCGCGCCGGGCGGCGCGCGCGAAACGAACGGCCTCGCCCGGGGTGACCAGCGTCGAGCGGTACTCCGCGCGGTACCGCCTCGCGAGCGCGATCACGTCGCGGACGCCGATGCCGCGCAGCGCGTCGCGGCCCGCCTTCATCTGCGCCACGCACGCGACGACCTTCGCGCTCAGCTCCGGATCGTGCGCGACCTCGACGCGCGCAGCCATCGCGCGGACCGCGTCACCGTGCGCCGCGAGCCAGGCCGGATCGAGCTCGGCGGGCGACAGGCGGCCGGCGTGGAGCAGAACCGCCATCGACAGGGCGAGATCGAAGTTGATGGCGACCGGCGAGAGGCCTGCGCGATCGACGTACTCGGCGGCGAAGCGCGTCGCCTCGCGCGCGAGCTGCGTCGTCTCGACGCGCACCGCGCGCACCTCCGTCGCGTCGAATGGCGCGCGCGCCCGGATGCGATCGAGCGCGGAGAACGCGGTCTGGAAGTAGTGGCAGCCGGGATACGTCTTGAACGCGAGCGAGCGCGTGAGCCACACCTGCCCGAGCTCGCCCAGCATGCTCGGCAGCGGCATGAAGGAGAAGCGCTGCCAGAAGCCCCGTCCATCCTCGAGGATCCCGCGGAAGCCGGTCATCCCCGCGCGCGCGAAGTACGCCGCCTGGATCCCCGCCGCCGCCGGGGTCGCGGCGGCGAGGAGCTTCGAGCTCGGCACGAGGAAGCCCGGCTGCAGCGCGAAGTTCGGCTGCGCCAGCGCGATGCCGAGGGCGTGCGTCGTGCGCTCTGCGTCGAGGCCGAGCAGCTTGGACGTCGCCGCCGCCGCGCACGCGAGGTGAATGAAGGTCCACATCTGCCCGTTGAGCGGGCCGAGCAGGCTCGACGCGCCGAGGCGCCCGCCGATCTCGTTCGCACACACGATCGCGCAGACGAGATCGCGCGCCGTCTTGTCCTCGTGCTCGGCGACCGCCAGCGACGCGAAGACCGACGAGTGGCAGGTGTGCCCCATCCAGACGATGTCGTCGAAGTCCTGCGCCATCGAGTAGGCGCAGTTCGCGAGCGCGGCATCCGCGGGGCCGAAGCGCTCGCCGGTCGCCAGCACGGTCGCGCGTCCCTTGGGCGCGAACGCGGCCATGGCGTCCCGCACCGGATCGACCTCGTGCGCCCGCGCGGCGGCGAAGACTGCCGCGATCATGTCGGCGAGCTGGACCTTCGCGGCGCGCCGAGCGTCCTCGGGGATGGATTCGTACCTGAGCTCGGCGACGAACTTCGCGAGTCTCTCCAGGTGAGTGCTCATGGGAGGGAGAATAATGTGCCCCCCCTCGCCCGTCCTCGGCGGTGTGCTCGCCGCGCCCCGGGATCCACGCGACGACCACGCGCGGCTGCGCGCATCCGCCTGCGGGCGGGCGTCCCCCCCACGGCGGCGGCCCCGCCGCACGCGAGACACCCTCGCCGCCGCGCGGGGGGGACGAGGACAACCGTGTTGATCAGCGCTGGTGATTGTGTTCATCAGCGCTGATGAAAGGGGCCCCTAGTGGGTGCGGAAAGGCCCAGCGTGTTGCCGGGCACGCCCTTCGTCGATTCGCCGCGCGAGCTCGAAGGCACCTTCTCGATCCTTGCACGCCACGGTCAGTCTCGAGCACCAGCGGGGCCGCGGCGCCGAACGCCGATCGCACCAGCACGGCGACCTCGTCGAAGAAGCTCCCCCGCAGAGCCTACGGACACGCGCACGCGCTCGCCTGCGCGTCAGCGCAGGTGCACGGTGACGCGCAGAGAAGGTTGCCGCAGCTTTCGGTCGATCCGGTGAAGCCGCCGTCCAAGTATTGCTGGCAGCCGCACCACGGCGACACCCCGCCGTCGCTGCTCTGGACATCGACGCACAAGATCTGCGCGCACGCCCCGGGGACGCACTGCACGCCCCCGCACGTGCCGCGGTAGCCGCCCAGCCCGTCTGGATTCGACGCCGCGTCGAAGCCGCTCTCCGACGAGCTGTCGGCCGCGTCGGAGGCTG
>DATIQP010000642.1:0-5667 GCA_035470765.1 Polyangiaceae bacterium
CCCGTGGGGACGATGAGCGGCGGCGAGCGGCGGCGCGTGGCCCTGGCGCGCGTGCTCGTGGCGCGGCCGGCGCTCGCGATCCTCGACGAGCCGACCAACCACCTCGACACGGCGACGATCGACTGGCTCGAGGAGTTCTTCGCCAACGAATGGGACGGAGCGATCCTCATGGTCACCCACGATCGCTACGTCCTGGACGCGATCTGCGATCGCATCGTGGAGCTCGAGAACGGCGCCCTCACCGAGTACCAGGGCGGCTACGGCGACTACCTCGAGCAGAAGGCCGAGCGGCTGGCGCATGCCGAGCGCGCCGAGAGCAACCGGCTGAACCTACTGCGCCGCGAGACGGCCTGGCTGATGCGCGGCGCGCGCGCCCGCAGCACCAAGCAGAAGGCGCGTATCCAGCGCGCCGAGGCGCTCGTCGCCGCGGAGCCGCCGAGGGAGGCGGGGCGAGTGGAGCTCTCTGGCCTCGAGGCGGGCGCCGCGGGGCTCGGCAAGAGCGTGCTCGATCTCGAGGGCGTCACGATCGAGGTCGGGGGCCGAGCGCTCGTGTCGGACCTGACGCTGCACCTGGTCGGCGGCGATCGCATCGGCATCATCGGCCCGAACGGGGCGGGGAAGACGTCCCTCTTGCGTGCGGTCACCGGCGAGCTCGAGCCTTCCCGAGGCACGGTCACGCGGGGGACGCGCACCCGCGTCGCGCTCTTCGACCAGGCGCGAGCCCAGCTGCGCGACGATTGGTCGGTGATCGACAACGTCGTCGAGCGCGAGGGCGCCGATCGCACGGGCGCGGGCGTGGTGACGATCGGCGCGCGGACGATGGAGACGCGAGCTTACCTCGAGCAATTCCTCTTCGACTCCACCAAGCAGCGGCAGAAGGTGGGCTCGCTCTCGGGCGGCGAGCGCGCGCGCGTCGCGCTGGCCAAGATGCTGCGCAGCGGCGCCAACCTGCTCCTGCTGGACGAGCCGACCAACGACCTCGACATCGCGACCCTCTCGGCGCTCGAGGAGCTGCTCGAGTCGTGGCCGGGGTGCGTGCTCGTCGTCTCGCACGACCGGTACTTCCTCGATCGCGTCGCGACGTCGATCCTGGCCTTCGAGCCGAACGGCGTCGTGCGGTACCCCGGCAACTACACGACGTACGTGTCGTTGCGGGCGCGTCCCTCGACGGCGCCGCCGCCCGTGCCGGCCGCGACCAAGGCGCCCGCCAAAGCCGCCGAGCCTGGGGCGCTCAAGCCGCTCACTTTCGCCGAGCGCCTGGAGCTCGACGGCTTGCTCGATGTGATCTCCGCGGCCGAGGAGCGCGTCGGCGCGACGGAGCGGGCGCTGAACGATCCGGCCATCTGGGCCTCGGAGCCCGAGCGTGCCAGGCAGCTCGGCGCAGACCTCGAGGTGGCCCGCGCCGAGGTCGAGCGGTTGACCTCGCGCTGGGAGTCGCTCGAGTCGCGCCGCGGGGCCACGGCCCGACGCTAGGGCCGGCGGCCGGCGATCAGCGCTGGGCTTCGCGCTGCGCCTGATGCGACACGAGCGACGCGACCTGCGCGAACTCGTCCGCGAGCGCGGCGATCGCGTCGTCGATCGACAGGATGCCGACCAGCGCGCCCTTGTCGTCGACCACGGGCACCCGCCGGACGCTGAACGAGCGCATGCGCTTGAGCACGTCGGCGAGGTCCTCGTCCTCGGTGGCGGTCACCACGGGAACGTCGTCGCGGATCACGTCGCCCACCTGCAAGGCCGAGATGAACTCGCCGTCCTCGGCCAGGATCCCCACGACCACGTCGCGGTCCGTGAAGACGCCGACCGGCGTGGGGCGGCCGTCCTTCTCGTCGATGACCACGAGGTCGCCGACGTGCTCCGTGCGCATACGCCGAGCCGCGTCCAGCACTCGCACGCCGCGGGAGACCCAGCTCACGTTGCGCGAACAGATATCGCCGACTTTCATGGCTTTGCTCCTTCGGTCGCTCGCTACGGATCGAGAGGATCGAATGCATCGTCGATGCCACGACCGGAACAGCTCGAGCCGTCGTACCGGCCGCGGTCGCGCCGCACGTGGTGCGGCCGGCGGGGCAGACGGTGCGCGCCGGCTTCAGCTGGTCAGTCGGCGAGGACCGCGACGACGGGCGCGTGATCGGATGGGATGGCGCCGCTCGTCTTGCTCTTCTTGCGGAACTCCCGGTCGACGAAGACCTCCTTCGTGCGGCGCGCGACGGGTGGGGTCGCCAGCAGCAGGTCGATGCGCATGCCGAGCTTGCGGTGGAACGCGCCCGCGCGATAGTCCCACCACGAGTAGCCCTGCTCCTCCGGGTAGAGCGAGCGATAGAGGTCCACGAGCCCGGCCGCCTTCAAGCGGTCCAGAAGGCCGCGCTCCTCGTCGGTGTGGAAGATGGCGCCCCGACCGCGCGCGCCGAGGTGCGAGTCCAGGTCCGTCCAGCAGACGTTGAAGTCGCCCGCGATGACGAAGGGCTTGTTCGCGTCGAGGTTCGCCTCGATCCACGCGACGAGGCTCTCGAGCCACGCGAGCTTCGTCACGAACTCCGGGTTCGCGGTGGTCTTGCCGTTCGGCACGTAGACGCTCGCGATCTCCAGCCCCGCGACGCGGGCCGAGACGAACCGAGCGCCCGCGTCGGCCGGCGCCCCGGGCAGCGCGCGAAGCACCGTCTCGGGCTGCTCGCGCGCGACGACCGCGACGCCGTTCCACCCCTGCTGGCCGACGAGCGCCGCCTTGTAGCCGCTCTGCTCGAGCACCTCGTGCGAGAACTCGGCCTCCTTGACCTTGAGCTCCTGCAGGCACACCACGTCGGGCTTGCGCTCGGCGAGCCACTCGGTGAGGCGAGTTGCCCGTGCGCGGACGCCGTTGACGTTCCACGTCGCGACGATCATGGACGCGAGGGCTACATCGAACGCGGTCTCGCGTCGAGCATGGTAGGGTCGGCCGAATGCGCTTCGCCGCCTCGCTGGCCGCCGCCTTGCTGCTCGCGTCCACGTCCGCGCTCGCCGGCCCGGAGACCGCGCTGCGCGAGTTCGCGGGCGGACAGGTGAAGAAGGGCGTCCGCACGATCGGCATGGGAGGCGACGGCGCCACGACCGGCAACTACGCCCTCGTCTACCGGGACGCCGGCGGTGCCATCTTCGACGAGGGAGTCGCCCACTTTCTCGACACGGGAAACACCTTCACGTTCAGCGCGGTCGGCTTCACCACGCCCACGTTCTGGAAGGACGCCGCGTTCTACGTCATCGCGCTCGGGCAGACCGGCAACGGCGTGCGCGTCTGGGACTACACCAAGCCCGATCCGTCGAAGCCGCCTTCGCGCGGCAACCTCTCGGACACGTCGGTCTTCATCAAGTTCGCCAAGCCGATCACCAAGACGCTGAGCTTCGGCCTCATGGGCGCCTTCGAGACCTCGCAGGCCACGCTCTTCCCCGACCAGGGAGGCGCGGCCATCCAGTACGGCACGTCGTACCTGCCCTCGGGCGGCCTCGGCTTGCACTGGCAGCCCGACGAGCACTGGCAGGCCGGTGCGCGCGTCATCCTCAACCACGACATGGAGACGCGCACGCAAGGGAGCTCGACGACGTCCGGGCTGCTGCGCTCCTACGAGTACCGGCTCGGCGTCGCGTACTCGCCGTGGCGAGGGACGCTCTTCGACGCCGGCATCGTCGGGCTCGATCGTTCCAACCAGGTCGAGCACACGCTCTCGTTCGCCCTCGAGCCGACCGTCGGCGTGGAGCAGGCGCTCGTGCGCAAGCGCGTGTGGGTGCGCGCCGGGCTCGACGAGACGACCTGGACGACGGGGATGAGCGTCAAGGTCGGGCCGTTCAAGCTCGACCTTGCATACCTCTACAATCTCGCCGCCGCGCGCACCGGCGACATGTTCGGCCGGCGCAACGCGAGCCTGATCGGCACGCTGGGCTTCGACTACGCGTCCTTGTTTTCACGTCGATAGGGAAGGGGTGGCTTGACCCGCTCGCCTCGCGCCGGCACCATCCCAGCGTGGACTTGGACGCCGACGATCTGAGCGCCAGCCGAGTCGGTACGGTGTTGTGCGACAAGTGGACCCTGGAGCGGCTGCTCGGGGTCGGGGGCATGGCCGCCGTCTACGCCGCGCGGCACCGCATCGGTCGCCTCGACGCCATCAAGATCCTGCACCCGGAGTTCGCGCGTTCGGAGCAGGTGCGGGCGCGCTTCGAGCAGGAGGCCCACGTCCTCAACCGATTCCGGCACCCCGGCGCGGTCGAGGTGCGCGATCTCGAGAAGACCAAGGACGGCGCGCCGTTCATCGTCATGGAGCTGCTCGAGGGCAAGTCGCTCGCGACGCGCGTGCGCGAGCCGCCTCCGCTCACCGTCGACGAGGTGCTGCGCATCGCAGACGAGACGCTCGACGTGCTCGCCGCGGCGCACGAGCAGAAGATCATCCATCGCGACATCAAGCCCGACAACCTGTTCCTCTTGCCGAACGGCTCGATCAAGGTGCTCGACTTCGGCATCGCGCAGCTCCGCTCGGGGACGGCCGATCTGAAGACGAAGACGGGCACCACGCTGGGCACCGTCGCGTACATGCCGGCCGAGCAGGTCCGCGGGCTCGACATCGACACGCGCGCGGACATCTACTCGGTCGGGGCGACGATGTACCGCTTGCTCGTCGGGCGGTGCGTGCACGACGCCAACAGCGAGGTCGAGCTGCTCATGAAGGTGATGAGCGAGCCCGCGCCGCGCCTCGGGACGGTGCTTCCTTCGGTGCGCGCCGACGTCGCGCGCATCGTGGATCGCGCGCTCGCCTACGATCGAGACGCGCGCTATCCCGACGCCCGCTCGATGCAGGCCGAGGTCCGCGTTGCGCGGGGGGAGAAGCACGCGCCGCTGGTGGAGCCGCTCCCGCCCCAATCCGCCGTCCCCACGCGCACGCCGCAGCAGCAGCAGCTCGGCGCCCTGCCAACGATGGCCGCCGCGCCCGGCAGCGCGCTGCTCGCGGAGGCCGGGCCGTTGAGCCGCAAGGCGACCCGCGCGTCCGACGCCTCTCCGCTGCCCGCCGTGGCGCTCCCCACGCGCCTGAGCGCGGACGCGGTCTCGGTCCCGGTGCCGGTCTCGGTCGCCGTTCCGATCCCCGCGTCGCTGCCGTCCGGCGTCGCGGCGGCGCAGTCGGGTCCCGTCTCGCTGCCCGGGCAGGAGCAAAAAAAGCGCTCCGAGATCGCCGGCGTTCCGCTCCTCTGGATCCTCATCGGCGCGGGTCTGTTGTTCCTGCTGCTGGCGGGCCTGGGCCTGGGGATCGCGGGCTTCGCGCTCTTTCATGGCAAGGACTCCGCTACGCCCGGGCAGACGCCCCAGCCCCGGGCGACGGCCACGGCCACGGCCACGGACACGGCGACGAGCCCGTGGGGGGCCAACCCGGACGACAGCGCCGACGAGCCGCCGCCGCCGCATCACGGGCCGCCGCCCGGCCACGGCCGGGGGCACAAGCACAAGGACGAGTGGTGAGGTGAGGGTCAGGGGTGCAGCACGCACCCGCCCACGACGTCCCCGTTCCACTTCGCGCGCATCGCCTCCTTGAACGCGTCGAGCGGGTAGACGTGCGACACGTATGGCCGGATCTTCCCCTCCTCGGCCCACTTCCACACCTGCGCGAGCCGAGGCGCGCGGCTCTGCGGGTTCATCACCGTCGAGATCACGGT
>DATIQP010000643.1:0-16432 GCA_035470765.1 Polyangiaceae bacterium
GCCTTGATCTCGTCGATGTCGCGGAGCTTCTTGAACAGCTCCCGCGCGCCCTCGGTCACCTGCGAGCGGCCGACGTGGGCAAGCAGCTCCTCGATGCGGCCGGCCTGCGACAAGGGCAGCTTGCCGCCCACGGCGCCCGAGGTCGCGAGGATCTCGGCCTGGCGCTGGAGCACCTCGCGCACCTTCTCGGGGTCGAGGCGAGCGAACGAGCCATCCTGCAGGCGCACGTAGCGGCGGCCCTCGGCGAGGCAGCGCGCCAGCTCTTCCTGGGTCACGGCGATGCCCTCCGCCTCGAAGCTCATTCGGAGCGAGAGCCAGTCGACGCCGCTCGAGACGCGGACGTTGGCGTTGAGCGCCTCGCCGCGGACCTGCACGTCGACGAGATCGTCCGGCACGAACAGATCCCACTCCTCGGGGAGCGTGGTGATGCCGTCGGTCCAGAACCTGAGCGCACCGTCGCCGCGGACCATGAAGCCCTGACCGTCCTCGTCGGGTATCAGGCCGAGCGCGCGGAGCCTCGCCGCCGCCTCTTGCTGCGCCGCGATGTCGCAGCGGATGCAGCGCGCGCGCTTGGGCGCCTTCTGGCCCTCCTCGAGCGGGGGGGGCGGCTTGACGATGACCGGGGGCGTCATCCCGTCGGCGCGCACGTCGATCTCGACGTCCTCGTAGGCGGCGCGGAGCGAGACGTGCGCCTCGGTGAGCGAGCCGCCCGCGCGCAGGCGGAAGGTGGGGACGAGGTCGATCACGTCGGCCACCTGCGAGAGCTCGGGGAGCTCGGCTCCGACCTCGAGCGCAACGCGCGGAAGACCCTGGGCGATGAGCAGCGGGAGCCGCTCGATCGGATCGTGAATCACGGGCTGGCGGATCAGCCGGCGCAGGCTCGCCGGGGCCACGCGCTTGTCGATGGGCCGGGCGAAGCCGTCGGGATCGATGTGCCAGCCGGGGCTCCCCTCGAACCAGGCGCCCTGCGTGGGAAGGAACCGCCGCGGATCGCCGCCGCGCATGAAGAACGTCTTGACCAGGACGAACTGAGCGTCCTGCGACAGCTCGAGATCGAAGTGCGCGCGGAGCGGCTCGTCGTTGTACCGGAGCTCCATCATCTGCGGCTCGAGGATGACGCGCCGGCCGCGGAGCACCTGGAGCAGGTCGCTCGCGTCCTCCCCGCGGACCTCGATGCCGACGCGGCGCGGCTGCTCGGTCTCGAGGCGAGCGAGCAAGCGGAGCGCGTCCCGGTCGGGCGAAGGCACCTGGGACTGGGGGACGAGCAGCGCGCTCGGCAGGAGCGGCGTGCGCGCCTCGGGGTCGATGACCCGCACGGCCAGCGCGTTCTGCCGGAGCTCCATCCGGTACTCGATCTTCGGCTGCGGCGGCATGGGCTCGTTGAGCCACGCGTCCACGCCGATCTTGCCGTCGGCTCCTTGCCGGGCGATCAGGCCCGCCGCGGCCATCTGCGCCTGCTTCAGCGCGCGAGCGCGGGCTCGACGACCGCGCCGCCCTCCCCCGCCCTCGGCCATGGGGACCGCGTAGGCGCTGACGCCGTTGGGGCCGGCCGTGACCGCGGGCAGCGCCGGCGGCGGCTGCTGCGGCTGGGCGGGCTTGGGCGGCCTGAACTGGTCGCGCACGGCGATGAGCAGCGCCGCGACGTGCTTGCAGTGCCCGTTGATCTTCGAGAAGGCGGGGCAGGTGCAGTTGGAGCTGATGCCCGTCGGCGAGAGCTGGATGGTGACCTGGTACGGCTCGGGATCCGTGCCGCGCACGACCCCCTTGGCCGACGCTTCTTCGAGGGCGATGTCCTCGACGGCGTGCCGGCGCACGTAGTCGTAGCCGCGGAGAAACGCTCGCGCGCCGAGCAGGCGCCGTAGCGCTCGGTCATTGAGCGTGGCGATCGCGTCCGTGAAGGGAGTAGGCACTAGGAAAGCTCGCGCGGTGGGCGCGCCCCTTTCGAAAAACGCCAGAGGCGGCGTCGAGGTGGGTTCGTCCGCGCGCATCTCGCCCGCTTCTCGCGACCGAGCGTGCAGACCTCGCACCTCTCCCGAACCGGTAGCATCGAGCCGAGGACGAGGCAATGGCCTTTTTGGGGTTGGTTTGGCCACCTCCCGGGTCCGGCCCGACGATTCGGACCGGCTTGCCAGGGGGGTACCTGTTCGCGATAGTACGCCCATGATTGCGCGTGAGGCGGGGAGCGTTCGTGTCGTCGCGGTCGTGGTCTCCCTCCTGGCCGCGGCGTGCAGCGTCCCGGTCGCAGCCAATCTGGACGAGGACGATGCCAACAAGATAATCCTCGCCCTCGACCACGCCAGCGTCGACGCCACCAAAGAGATCGATCCCCAGTCGGAGGGCAAGGTCCGGGTGGTCGTGGCGCGCGACGACGTTCCGCGCGCCCTCGCGGCCATGCGGGACGAGCAACTCCCCCGGCCTCGTCCGGTCGGCGTCCTCGACGCGATGGACAAGGGCGCGCTGGTGCCGAGCCAGGCCGCCGAGCACGCGCAGTACGTCGCCGGCCTCTCGGGCGACCTCGAGCGGACGCTCGAGGGCGTCGACGGAGTGCTCGGCGCGCGCGTCCACCTCAACCTCCCGGAACCGGATCCGCTCCGCGACGGGCCCCCGCTCAAGGCGAGCGCGAGCGTCTTGCTCGAGCACCGCGGCTCGGCGCCGCCCATCACGACCGAGGCCGTGCAGAGGCTCGTCGCGGGGGGGGTCGCGGGCCTCGCCACGGCCGACGTCGCCGTGGTCATGGTCTCTCGGGCCGCCCCGGCCGCGCGCACCGAGGCGCAGCTCGCCCACGTCGGACCGATCGCGGTCGCCCGAGGCTCGGTTCGCCCGCTCCAGCTCGCGCTCGGCGTCCTGGTCATGCTCGTCGCGGGCCTCGCCTCGGCCGCGCTCGCGCTGTACGTGCGGCTCGGCCGCGCGCGCACGGCGCTCGAAGACAATGCTCGCCCTGCGCAAGGCAAGTAAGTCCTTCCGCACCCATGCCGGCCCCAACGTCGTGCTCCGCGACGTCTCGCTCGAGGTCCCGCCGGGTTGCCTGTACGGCCTCATCGGTCCCGGCGCCTCGGGCAAGAGCGTCCTGCTCAAGCTCCTCGCGGGCCTGGTCAAACCCGACGGCGGCAGCGTCCTCGTCGACGGCGACGACATCACGCGCATCTCCGAGCTGACGCTGCAGCAGGTCCGGCTCAAGATCGGCATGCTCTTCCAGAACAACGCGCTGTTCGATCACATGACGGTGGCGGAAAACATCGCCTTCCCGCTCCGCCGCCTCTACAACCTGCCGGAGGACGAGATCGCGGCGCGCGTGAGCGAGCGGCTGCAGTGCGTCTCGCTCCCGGGCTTCGAAACGCGCATGCCGGCGGGGTTGTCTGGCGGGCAGAAGAAGCGCGTGGGCGTCGCGCGCGCGACGGTCACGCGCGCGCCGATCGTCCTGTACGACGAGCCGGCCGCGGGGCTCGACCCCGTCACGAGCCAGAAGATCTTCGAGCTCTTGCGCGAGGAGCAGCGCGCCTCGAAGGCCACCGTGCTCATGGTCTCGAGCGATCTCGATCGCCTGCTGACCGTCACCGACCGCGTGGGCATGCTCTACCGCGGCGAGCTCATCTTCGACGGGACGACCGAAGAAGCGCAGCGAAGCGACGAGCCGCGGGTGCGGCAGTTCGTCCACGGCCTCACCGAGGGGCCGCTCTGAGGTGCCGTTTTTTGCTACCCTCGCGCGCCGATGAGACGCGCGCTTCCTCTTTCGGTCCTGGTCGCGTCGACGCTCGGCCTCGGGTGCTCGAACGTGAAGTCGCCGCACCCGTCGGCCGAGGTCGTCTTCGACGCCGTCGCGCCGAGCGTGGTCGCGATCGTCAACGACGACACGCAGGACCGCGAGGAGGAGACCCGCGAGCTCGAGCGGATGATGGGCAAGGAGCCGCACGCGCCGAAGCACGTCATCGACGTCTCGCTCCGCAAGGAGATGAGCCCGCAAGGGACCGGCTTCGCCATCCGCGCCAGTGAGGTGCCGGGCGGCCAGGGCGACGGCGTCCTCATCGTGACCGCCGCGCACGTCGTCCAGCGGCCGGACCGCCTCAAGATCCGCACGCGCCAGGGCCAGACGGCGGACGCCGAGCTCTTTCGCATCGACGAGGTGCGCGACGTCGCGGTCCTCAAGCCGAAGACCCCGCTCGCGGGCGTCACTCCGCTCAAGCTCGAGGAGCACGACCTCGCCGTGGGCGAGCCGGTCTGGGCGCTCGGCCACACGGGTCGCGGCTACTGGTCGCTCTCGTGGGGCATGTCCGAGGGCATCGCCTCCGGCATCGTCGACATGATGGGCAACAAGCTGCTGCTGTTCGACGCCGCGGTCTACCCCGGCTTCTCCGGCGGCCCCGTCGTCACCTTCCACGACCACGGCCGCGCCGAGGTCGCGGGCGTCAACCACGCCATCCTCTTCACCGGGGGAGAGGAGCGCTCGGCCGCGAGCATCTTCAGCGCCGTCGCCGTCTCCGAGCTCCACGAGGTGCTCGGAGGACGGCGCGCGCCGCTCGAGAAGACCCTCGCCAAATACGCGAACGAGCAGCGCCAGAAGACCTACGCCGACCTCTTCATCACCAGCCGCTTCCAGCTCACCACCGACGAGAACGGCCGGCCCAACGCGCACATGATGGGCGACGCGCGCTCGGTGGACATCGACGACGACGGCAACGTCGACGTCCCCTGCGTGGCGATGCTGTTCGGCTTCCCGCCGGGCGAAGCCGATGTGCGCTTCGAGGCGCGCAACCCCAAGGGCGAGACGGTGGCGACGACGAAGGCGAGCACCAAGCTCGAGGACAAGCAGCGCGTCGGCTTCGCGTCCGCGAACCTCGGGTTCTCCGCCAAGACGCCGGGCTCGTACAACATCGTCGCCCTCAAGGATGGCAAGGAGATCGGCCGCGCCGTCGTCGCCGTGGAGGACCAGGACGAGGACGAGAGCCTGCACGAGCACGATCCCGACGTGGCCGACGACGGCAACCCGGACGTCGACGTCGTCGTCGCGCGCGTCACGAACAGCTCGCCGCTCGTCCTCGCCGGTATCCGCTCCTTCTGGACGGAGCGCAGCTACCCGCGGCGCGTGGACTTCTCGTGGTTCGCGCGGGGCACGCGCGGCTGGCAGGGCCGCGACGTCATCGTCTCGGCGTACGTCCTCGACCAGAACGGGCAGGTCGTCGGCGAGAGCGACGGCTGCTACTGGCCCGAGCTCCGCCCCGAGAACACCTGGGCGTGCATCGGCAACGGGGGGATGATGCCGCCGCCGCTCGCGGCGAAGGCGGGCAGCTACGACATCGTCTTCACCGTCAACGAGCGCCCCGTCGCCTGGTGGCCGATGGAAGCGACGCTCCGGAAGGACAGCCCGTCGAGCAGCGAGATGGATCGCTGGATGCAGGACATGCGCCGCGTCGTCGTCCCGCCGCCGCACAAGCACGGGCACTGAGAGACACCGGCGATGAGCGCGCCGCACCAGCTGGGCCTCTTCGAGTCGGCCGTCCAGGCGTGGGCCATCTTCACCATCCTCGGCTCGCACTGCGCGATGAGCGTCTGGGTCATCGACCGCGACCTGCGCAAGCTTCCACCCGCCATGCTCGAACGCGCCTACTCGGTCACGTCCTTCGCGGCGGCGATCTTCGCCGGCTATCAGCTCGGCATCCCGCAGGTCGCGGTCCTCGTGCACTTCATCCGCACTCGGCGCTCGCTCTGGGGCGCTCTCCTGGGCCTGTTCTGGGTGGTCGTCGCGTACCTCCCTGCCCTCGCGTTCGCCCTGCTTCTCGATCTCGCCATGCCGGAGTAACGTCAGCGATCCATGGCCGCCACCGCCCCCGAGCGCGCCGCATTCTCGCCCACCGAGCGGCTCCTCGGCCTCGCCGGGATCGTGGGCGGGGGCGTGCTCGGCGTCGCCGAGGTCGCGGGCGGCATGGGCGTGCTCCTCGGGCGCATCGTGGCGCGCCTGTTCCCTCCGCGCATCGACTACCCCGAGCTCCGGCGCAACCTCTACAAGATGAGCGTGAAGTCGGTGCCCATCGTGATCATCACGGCGCTCTTCACCGGCGCGATCATGGTCATCCAGGCCGCGCCGATCGTGAAGCGCCTCGGCGCCGAGGGCCTCGTCGGCTGGGCCGCCGGCTTCACGACGCTGCGCGAGATCGCGCCGCTGCTCACCGCGCTCATGATCAGCGGCCGCGTCGGCGCGAACAACACCGCCGAGCTCGGCACGATGGTCGTCACCGAGCAGCTCGACGCGCTGCGCGTGCTGGCGATCGATCCGATCTCGTTTCTCATCCTGCCGCGCTTCATCGGCATCGTCGTCACCCTCTTCATGATGACGCTGTATGCCGACGCGCTCGCCCTCCTCGGCGCCACCTACTGCGCGCAGGCGCTGCTCAACGTCGCGCCGATGGCCTTCTACCACGGCCTCACCGGCGGGCTGATGGGGTTCGGCGACGTCGCCAACGGCCTCATCAAGAGCGTCATCTTCGGCGTGGTCATGGCGCTGGCGAGCTGCCACTTCGGCCTCGCGACCAAGGGCGGCGCGCCGGGCGTCGGCCGCGCCGTCAACGCCACGGTCGTCGCGAGCGCCGCAGGCATCTTCGTCCTCGACTACTTCGTGAGCTTCCTCCTCGGCTGACCCGCCAACCATGACCGAATCCGCAGAGCACCCGATCGAGAAGCGCGGCCTGGCCTACGAGATAGGCGCCGGGACGTTCGACCTCGCGCGCGCTGGCCTGGAGCTGTATTCGGTCTTGGTCCGCACGCTCTACTACGTCTTCCGCGGGCGCCGGGAGAAGGGCGCCGTCGTCCGGCAGATGTACGAGATCGGCAACAAGAGCCTGGTCTTTCTGACCATCACGATGGGCTTCATCGGGATGATCATGGTCTACCAGTCCGGCCTCCAGACCAAGCGCATCCTGCCGGACTTCTCGCTCATCGGCGCGACGTTCCTCGAGCTGCTCACGCGCGACCTCGCGGCGAGCATCGGTGCGCTCATGCTGGCCACGCGCGTCGGCGCCGGCATCGCGGCCGAGATCGGCTCGATGGTGGTCACCGAGCAGGTCGACGCGCTGCGCATGAGCGCCGCCGACCCGATCGACTACCTGATCAAGCCGCGCTTCGTCGCCAGCATCGTCATGACGACCGCCCTCATCATCTGGAGCGGCTTCGTCGCGTTCTGCGTCGGGGGCGCCATCGGCTATTTCGCCTTCGACATCCCCCCGCGCACCTTCTTCAGCACCCAGCTCGTCGACCACGGCGACGTCATCACGGGCCTCGTGAAGTGCGTCGCGTACGGCGGGGCGATCCCGATCGTCAGCGGCTACTGCGGCCTTTCGACATACGGCGGCTCGGAGGGCGTCGGCTGGGCGACCACGCGCGCCGTCGTCAACTCGTCGCTCACCATCATCATCCTCAACTTCTTCATCTCCGGCGCCGCGTACATCCTCTTTCCCAAGTAAGACGCGACCATGAGCCAACGCCGCGCCATCAGCTACCGCCTGAGCCTGGTCGTCGCGATCCCCCTGCTCATCGTGGTCACGGGGGCGACGATCGCGGGAAACGCGTACCTGACGACGCGCGCCACGATCGATTCTTTGACTAGTCAACTGTTCGACCAGGTCTCTGGCGAGGCCGCCGAGCAGACCCGCGCCCACGTGATGCAGGCCGTGCCCGCCGTCGACCTGCTCGCCGCGGAGCTTCGCGGCCGCGCCCAGGCCGATGTCTTCTCCGACGACGCGCTGGTCCTCGAGCTCGCCGACGTGCTCCGGGCCAACCCGGGCTTCGCGTGGGTGAGCTACAGCGACACCACGGGCTCCTTCGCCGGCGCGTACCGGACGGGGGGCGAGCTCCGCACCAACCGCAGCCGCATCGCCGGCGGCAAGACCGAGCTCGCCGAGCACGTCCTCGCCGCGGACGGGTCGCTCGCGCCGCTCCGCCACGCGGACGACACCCACTACGACCCGCGCACCCGCCCCTTCTATGCGCTCGCGCGCGACGCCAAGGGCCGCGTCTGGACCGCGCCCTACGTCTTCTTCGATCAGGGCGTGCCCGGCATCACGTGCGCCGCCCCCGTCTACGCGAAGGGCGGCGAGCTGCGCGGCGTCGTCACCGTCGACTTCGATCTCAACGTGCTGTCGACGTTCGCCTCCCAGCTGCACCTGAGCCCCCACTCGACCGTCTTCCTCTACGACGCCTCGGGGGCGATCCTCGCGCACCCGACGCTCCACGTCGTCGAGAAGTCCGGACAAGGGGAGCAGGGCGAGCTCGTCACCGAGAAGAACGTGCCCGACGAGCTGGTGCGGGAGTTCTTCCAGCGGGCTCCCGAGGAGGCGCCGGATTTCGAAGGGGCAAGGCGCTTCACGTACGAGCACGCGGGGGTTCGCTACGTCGCAGCCGAGCGCGCGTTCCGCATCGACGACAGGCTCCGCTGGCGGGTCGGCGCCGTCGCGCCGGAGAGCGATTTTCTCGGCACGGTCGAGCACAACAACCGCGTCGCCGCCGGCGTGTCGCTCGCCGCCGTGCTCGTCGCCGTCGCGATCGGCGCCGCCTTCGCCAGCCGCATCGCGCGCCCGCTCGCGACCATCGCGCAGGACATGCAGCGGGTCGGCAACTTCGAGATCGAGCCGCACGTCCCGCTGCCCACGATCTTCCGCGAGATCGCCGCCATGGACCGCGCGCTCGGCGCGATGAAGAGCGGCCTCGGCAGCTTCGCGTCCTACGTCCCGCGCGATCTCGTGCGCGCGGTGCTCGCGAGCGGCGAGCGGGCCGAGCTCGGCGGCAAGACCAAGACGATGACGATCTTCTTCTCCGACCTCGCCGGCTTCACGACCCTCTCGGAGACGATGAAGCCCGCGGCGCTGGTCGAGCTCCTGGGCGGCTACTTCGACGAGATGACCAAGGTCATCGGCGAGCGCGGCGGCACCATCGACAAGTTCATCGGCGACGCGATCATGGCCTTCTGGAACGCGCCGCAGGACGAGCCGAGGCACGCCGAGCTCGCGTGCGAGGCGGCGATGGCGTGCCAGAAGCGGCTCGACGAGATGCGCCGCGAGAACCCCGCGCTCGCGGGCCTCACGGCGCGCGTCGGCGTCGCGACGGGTGACGTGCTGGTCGGCAACATCGGCTCGCGCGAGCGCATGAACTACACGGTGATGGGCGACACGGTGAACCTCGCCTCGCGCCTCGAGGGCCTGAACAAGGCGTACGGCACGCCCATCATGCTCTCGGAGGCCGCGTACCTCGCCTCGAAGGACGCGGTGCTGGCCCGCCCGATCGACGTCGTCGCCGTCAAGGGCAAGGCGACGGGCATCCGCGTCTACGAGCCGATCGCGCGGCGCGCCGACGCGACCAAGGACGACGTGGTGTTCTGCGCCGCGTGCGAGCGCGCCCTCGACGCCTACCTCGCGCGCGATTTCGCGGGGGCCGAGCGGGCCTGGGGCGAGGCGCTCGGTGTGCGCCCGGGCGACGAAGCCGCCACGCTGATGCAGGGCCGCGCCGCCGAGTACGCCAGGAACGCGCCGCCTGCGGACTGGGACGGCACCCACGTCATGAAGTCGAAATGATCTCCTTCAAGAACATCAAGAAGTCCTTCGGCCCCAAGACGGTGCTCGACGACGTCAGCTTCGACGTCCGCGACGGAGAGGTCTTCTTCATCATCGGCGCCTCGGGGGTCGGCAAGAGCGTGCTCATCAAACACCTGGTGGGGCTGTTGTCCCCCGACTCGGGCGAGATCTGGCTCGACGGCCAGGAGATCTCCAAGCTCGACGAAGCGGGCATGATGCCCGTGCGGAAAAAGTGCGCGATGGTGTTCCAGCACTCGACGCTCTTCGACTCGATGACGTGCGCCGAGAACGTCGCCTTGCCGCTGCGCAAGCACAAGGGCCTGAGCGTGAAGGACGCGCTCGACGAGGCGCGCCGCCGCCTCGAGGTCGTGCACATGCTCGAGTTCCAGGGGCGCTACCCCGCCGAGCTCGGCGACGGCATGCGCAAGCGCGTCGCCATCGCGCGCGCCCTCACCCTGGACCCCCGCTACGTCCTGTTCGACGAGCCGACGACGTCGCTCGACCCGGTGAGCGCGCGGCGCGTCGACCGCCTGATCCGCGAGCTGAGTGACAAGCTCGGCGTGACGTCCATCGTGGTGAGCCACGATCTGGTGAGCATCTTCTCGATCGCCGACCGCGTCGTGATGCTCTACCTCGGCAAGGTGCGCTTGATCGGCACCCGCGAGACCTTCCAGACGTCGGCCGACGGCATCGTGCAGCAATTTATCCGGGGCCAGGCGCAAGGCCCGATGGAAATGTGATGGCGGAAATGTAGTAGAGTCGGGCCATCCCCCATGGCGCAGGAGCGTTCGATCGAGGTCAAAGTAGGTATCTTGATCCTCGTCGCCCTCGGGATCCTCGGCGGCTTCGTCCTCGTGATGGGTGGCCTGTCGTTCGAGAAGACGTACGCGATCTTCGTCGACTTCGACAACCCCGGCGGCCTGCAGACGGGCGCGCCGGTGCGCATCGCGGGGGTCAACGTCGGCAAGGTCGACGAGATGCAGTTCCGCGGCGGCAAGCTGGACCCGAAGACCAACCGGCGATCGATGGTCCGCGCCAAGCTCTTGGTGCAGTCCAAGGTCCGCGACACCATCCACGACGACGCCGACTTCTACGTCACCACGCAAGGCGTCCTCGGCGAGCAGTTCCTGGCGATCGAGCCCGGCTCGCCGAACCACCCCGTGCTCGATCCGGAGACGACCATCCCCAAGGGCATCGGCCCGCCGCGCCTCGACCTGTTCTTCGCCAAGGCCTACGAGCTGCTCGACATGACGGTGACCGGCCTCAACAACAACAAGGACCTGGTCAAGGACATCGCCGTCAACACGCGCGACCTCCTCGGCGGTCTCAGCGGCGCCGTGACCGACAACCGCGAGCGCATCAACCGCATCATGGCGAACCTCGACAGCCTGACGACCGAGGCCAACTCGCTCACCAAGGACGCGCACGCCAACTACGTGAGCAACCCCAAGGTGCTCACGACGATCGACAACATCGAGAAGATCACGACCGATCTCAAGAACGACTCCGGCCCGCTGCTCAAGGACGCGAAGGAGGCGCTCGCCAACATCAACAAGGCCTCGCAGGTCGTGGGCGATCCGGAGGGCCAGGCGAAGCTGAAGAAGACGCTCGCCGACGTCTCCGAGCTGGCCTCGCGCGCCAACGCGATCGCGGCCGACGCCCAGGCGATCGTCGATCACATCAAGAAGGGCGAAGGCACGGTCGGCGCGCTCGTGATGGACGAGGAGCTGTACGACAACTTGCAGGAAATGACGCGGGACCTGAAGCACAACCCGTGGAAGTTCTTCTGGAAGAACTGAGTCGCGGGCTTGACCTCTGCCGTAGGCCACGTAGCCTGTCCGGTGTGAGACGCTTCCTGGCTTTCACGATCCCGGTCGGCGTGGCCCTCGGGCTCGTCGGCGCCTGCACCACCAACGCGCTGGTCGGAACGGGCGGCGCGTGCTTCCAGTCGATCGACTGCCAGGAGGGGCTCGTCTGCATTCCCACACCGGGCGCCGACGGCGGCGGCACGTGCAGCAACGACCTCACGTCCATCAACAAGCCGGTCGAAGCCGGAGGCGACGCGCCCGCCACCACGGACGCCACGACGACGGACACGAGCGTTCCGTCGGACACGGGCATTCCCGACAACAGCGTCCCCGAGACGACTCCGCCCGCCGACACCGGCACACAAGACACCGGCGCATCGGACGCCGGCAGCTCGGACGCGCCCCCCGGCTGAGCGCTCCGGCTCAGCTCAGGACGACGAGGACGTCTCCCTCGTTGACGGCCTGGCCCTCGCTGCAGGCGATCTTCTCGACCTTGCCGGAGGCCGGCGCCTCGACCGGCATCTCCATCTTCATCGACTCGAGGATGACGCAGGTCTGCCCTTCGAGGACGTCGTCGCCCTCTTTGACCTCGATCTTCCACACGGTCCCGGTGATGTGCGCGCACACGTTGGTCGACATGTTGGTGGGACCTTACCAGAGCATGAGCCAGGCGCGCCAAGGGATTGCCACGCTGGGTGTTTCACGCTCGAGCGCACAAGACGTTGCGTAGCGTGCCAAAGGCCGGTAACTTTTTGTCGGCAGCATACCCCCTGCCGGCACCCACTCGCCGGAAGGAGTCCGATGTCTGCTCTCCGAGGAAAAAGCGTCATGGCCGAACAGAAAGAAAGCTCCGTCCTCTTCTCCCTCAAAGAGCTGATGACTCTTGAGGAAGACCGGATCAAGCAAGAGGAGGACCAGAAGCGCCGCGCCGAGGAAGAAGCCGCCCGAGTGCGAGCCGAGGCCGAACGGCGTGTCCGCGAGGAAGAAGAGGCGCGGATGCGCGCCGAAGAAGAGCGACGGCGCACGGACGAGCAGCGCACGCGCGAGGACGCCGCCCGCCTGGAGGCCATCCGCCACGCCGAGGTCGAGAAGGCCCGCGTCGAGGCCGAGAACCAGGCCCGCATCGAGCAGCTGCGCCACCAGCAGGAGCACGAGCGCCACCTGGCATCCCTCACCCACGACAAGTCGAAGAAGCGCCTGGTCCTCATCGCGAGCGGCATCGGCGCCACGGCCCTCATCGGCCTCGTCGTCGCGGGCGTGGTCATCAGCAACTCGCTCAAGAAGGCCCACGATCTCGAGTCGCAGATGACGGCGCTGCAGGCCCAGGCCGACGAGAACAACAAGAAGATGAGCGAGCTCAACGACAAGCTCTCGCATGCGACGAGCCCCGAGGACCGCGCCGCGCTCGAGCAGCAGCTCCAGGACGCGCAGAAGAAGCAGCAAGAGCTCGCCTCGCAGCGGGCGAGCGTACAGAGCGGCCACGCGGTCCACGTCGGCGGCGGCACCGGCGCCGCGACACACGCGAACCTGCCGAAGTGCAAGTGCGCGGCGGGCGACCCGCTCTGCTCCGAGATCCCCGGCCAGACCTGCACTCCTTGAGCGCCGCAGGCTCGAGGCGAAGCCGAGAGCTCGGGCTCGAACGTCCATGAGCCGAGCCCAGCTCGTCGTCGCGCTCGATGTGCCTACCGTCGACGAGGCGAAGGCTCTCGCGTCGAAGGTGCGCGCGTCGGCCGATCTCTTCAAGGTCGGCCTCGAGCTGTTCGTCGACGCCGGCCCGCGCGCCGTCACCGAGGTCCGCGAGGCTGGCGGGCGGCCCATCTTCCTCGATCTGAAGCTGCACGACATCCCCGAGACCGTCGAGCGCGCGGTCGCGCGGGCGTGCGGGCTCGGCGCCGCATGGCTCACCGTGCACGCCAGCGGCGGCCCTCGCATGCTCTCGCGCGCGGTCGAGCGCGCCGCCAAGGAGGGCTCGGGGCTGTCGATCGTGGCCGTCACCGTGCTCACGTCCCTCGACGCCGGCGATCTGCGCGCCGTCGGCATCCCGGCCACCCCCGAGGCGCACGCGCTCGAGCTCGCGCGCATGGCGTGGGCCGCCGGCGTGCGCGCGTTCGTGTGCTCGCCCGCCGAGGTCGCCAGGCTGCGCGAGGCGCTCGGACCGGACGCGCTGCTCGTCACGCCGGGCGTGCGGCCCGCCGGCTCCGCCCTCGGAGATCAGAAGCGCGTCGACACGCCCGAGGGCGCGGTCGCGCGCGGGGCGAGCGCGGTCGTCGTCGGGCGGCCCATTCGCGACGCGTCCGACCCCGCGGCAGCGGCGGCGGAAATCGCGCGCGCGCTGCGTGCCTCATGACCGAGCGGCTCGTCTGCGGCCTGCAGCCCGTGCGCGAGGCCATCGCCGCGCACGGAGCCCGCCTGCGGGTGCTCGTCGAGGGCAAGGACTCGCCTCAGCTCGAGGCGCTCGCGCGCTTCGCCAGGGACCGCGGCGCCAAGGTCGAGCGCGTCCGCCGCGCGGAGCTCGACGGGATGGCGCACGGCGTTCGTCACCAGGGCGCCATCGCGATCGCGCCCCCGCTGCGCGTCCGGCCGATCGGCGAGCTCGAGCTCTCTTCGTCGGCGCTCGTCGTGGTGCTCGATTCGATCGAGGACCCGCAGAACTTCGGCGCGGTCGTGCGGAGCGCCGTCGCGCTCGGGGCCTCGGCGATCCTCTGGCCCGAGCACGGCGCCGCTCCGCTCTCCCCCGCGATGTTCCGGGCGAGCGCCGGCGCGATCGAGCACGCGCAGCTGTGCCGCGTCCCCAGCCTGCCTCCCGCGCTCGACGCGCTGCGCCTGCGGGGCCTTCGCGTCGTCGGCCTCGACGCCGGCGCGCAGGGCCGCCTCGACGGCGAGCCCCTCGATCGACCGACCGCGCTCGTCCTCGGCGCGGAGGGCGCGGGGCTGCACAAGAGCGTGCGCCGGGCGTGCGACGTCATCGTGAGCCTGCCGATGGCGGGCCCGGTCGCGTCACTCAACGTCTCCGCCGCGGCGGCCATCGCGCTGTACGAAGCGCGCCGGCAACGGCTCGCGGCGGAGCCTCCGAAGAACGACTAGGAGGTCGTCGCGCAGCGAAGCCGACGAAAACGGGGACTAGCGCCGCACCAGCATCGCGCGGACTTGCTCGCGCATCACCTTGCGGCGCGCGGTGATGAACTCGGGCGTCCAAGGGGCCTGCCCCATGAACTGATCCATCACGCCACCGATCGCGAAGGGGATCAGGTGCATCCCCATCAGCGACGCGATGATGTGCTTGGGATCGCCCGGCGCGAACGAGCCCGCGGCCTGGCCGGCTTGGATGAACCTCTCACCCGTCGCCAGCGAGCCCGCGAGCGCCTCGGCCAGCGTGCCGCCGTCGCTCGAGTCCCACTCCATCGCCTCGCGCAGGAGCAGCCTCGCCGCGAACGGTTGCTCGCCCAGGACGTGCACGATCGCGTCCGTGAGGGCGTCGAGCTTCTGCGCGTAGTCCGTGCTCGCGCTCTTGCTCTCCGCCTCCTCGGCGATCAGCGTGGTGATTCGCTGCACGAGTCGCTCGAGGACTGCGCTCCTCAGCTGCTCCTTGCTTGCGAAGTGATGGAACAGCGAGGCCTTCCGCAGCCCGACTCGCTCCGCGAGATCGGCCATGCTCGTCCCCTCGTATCCCCGTTCGGCGAACAGTTGCGTCGCCTGGTCCAAAATGGCGTCTTTGCGCCCGTGCTCTCCCCGGCCCATGGGCCGGGTCTATCACGGACGGCGAGAAAGTGGTGCGGAGTCGACCGGCCGGAGCGGTTTCAGTACGTCCGCCACCGACGTGGCAAGTCTCGCCTCCTGGTCACGTGGTAGGAGCGATCCGGCCTGGAAGAGTGCGAAACCTATGTAGTCGTGCATGAGTTGGATGAGCCAGGCGTCGGGGTCCTCGCCGGCCAGCGCCGCCAGGTTCCTTTCCACTCGGTCGGGCCGAAAAGACCCGTCCGGCAGGGGCCCGGCCCCCTGGAAGAGAGGGTCGTACACGCCGCCACCGGTGGCGAAGCGAGCGAGCCCGTCGCGGAGCTCCGCGCCCTTCCCCGCCGCGTCGCACCTCTGGTGGATCTCCATCAACGCCGGGTTGAAGCCTTCCATGATCGCCTGCGGGCCCTGAGGGCGAGGCGCCGACACGGTCAGGAAGCCGCCGCTCACGAGCTGGAACACGGCCTTGGTCACCTCGAACTCGAGCTGCCCGATGCGCCGCCCGATCTGCGCGATGTTCCGCTTGCCGTCGCACTCGCCGTACACGGTGGCGAGATCGTCCGGCACCTTCTTGGACGTCTCGCGCGGCACCGGCACGTAGTTCTCGTTCGGGATGCGCTCGCGGAAGAACTTCATCTCGTCCATCCGGCGAGCGCCTTCCATGAGCAGCATGCCGGCGTTGAGCGTGTGCCGCCGCGCGAGCATCGACTCGTCGAAGCGATCGAAGAAGTAGAACATCCCGTCGGCCACGTGCAGCGCCGCGTAGAAAACCTCTTCGACCTGCCGCGCCATCATCGGGTAGAGCTCGCCCGGCGTGACGAAGTCGAGCTCGATCGCCGCCTCGCCGAAGCGCTTGCCGGTGCCGCTCGAAGCAGCGACGGCCCTCTCGAGCTGCTCGCGCGTGACGACGCCGAAGCGGAAGAGCGTCTCGCCGAGCCGCTCCTCGGGGACGTTGGTGTGCGCGCCGATGATGTTGCCCGCGTCGCAGTAGAGCGAGCGGACCTTGCGCTCCTCGATGACGACGAGCTCGCCCTTCCAGTTCGACTGCGCGACCAGCGCGATGATGTCGCAGAGCGCGCCGGGCGACTTGATCTCGCCCGCGAGCTTGAGCGACGCCTGCGGGATGCCGTGCTGCTCGGGCCGCCGCATGATGACGACGCCGGGTGTGCTGGGCGCCAGCCGCCACTCGCCCGCCCTCGAGCGCAGCTCCTGACTGGCGGCGCGACCCACGGGATGGACGGTGCCGGTCACGTCGACGCGCAGCAAGTCGTCACGGTCCGACATTTTCACTTAGAATACACAGCACGATGCGAGTTGCGCTATTTTGTCGATCGCGGC
>DATIQP010000644.1:0-4996 GCA_035470765.1 Polyangiaceae bacterium
CCCCTCAAGCGCGTCGCCGATCCGGACAACGCGAACAAGGTCAAAATCACACCGGCCAAGATCGAGACCACCGGCCTCGAATTCAAGCCGAATCCCTTCGACGAGTACGCCGTGGAGACCGCGCTCCGCTTGACGGAGAACGCGGCCAACACGAAGCAGCGTCTCGGCGAGGTCGTCGTCGTCACCTTCGGCCCGAAGGAGACGGAGACGACGCTGCGCGCCGCGCTCGCCACCGGGGCGGACCGCGCCATCCGGGTCGACGCGACCGACGACGCGCTCGACGGCGACCTCGTCGCCCGCGCGCTCAAGTCGATCGTCGACAAGGAGAAGCCGGACCTCGTCCTGCTCGGCAAGCAGGAGGTCGAGGGCGACGCGAACCAGGTCGGCCAGCTCCTCGCCGAGTACCTCGGGTGGCCTCAGGCCACGTTCGCGGGGTCCATCAAGAGCGAGGGCGACAAAGTGCTCGTCGTGGGTCGCGAGATCGACGGCGGCTCGATGGTCGTCAAGGTCACGCTGCCCGCGGTCGTCACGGTGGACCTTCGCATCGTCAACCCGCACGGCGCCAAGAGCATGCACACCAAGCCCGATCACGCCTACCCCGAGGGTGTGCGGTTCGCGGCCCTCATGGCCATCATGGCGGCGAAGAAGAAGCCACTCGTCGAGATGAAGCTCTCCGAGCTCGCGAGCGACGCCGCTCTCAAGATTCAGTACACGGCGTTCGAGCCGCCGCCGGCGCGCAAGGCCGGCGTGAAGGTCAAGACGGTCGGCGAGCTCGTCCAGAAGCTCAAGACCGAGGCGAAGGTGATTCCATGAGTCAGACACTCGTCATCGCCGAGCTTGCCGAGGGCAAGGTCCGCAAGAGCACGCTCAGCGCAGTCGCGTTCGCCAAGCAGGTCGGCGCCTTCTCGGTCCTGTTGGTCGGACCGGGCGCCAAGGCCGCCGCGGCGGAGCTCACGGGCTTCGGCGCCGCCAAGGTGCTCGTCTGCGAGGACGGCGCGCTCGCCCATCCGGTCGCGGAGCGCCTCGCCCCGACGATCGCGCAGGCGGCGAAGGGCTTCGACGTCGTCGCCTTCACGGCGAGCTCGTTCGGCAAGGACATCGCGCCGCGCGTTGCCGCCAGGCTCGGCGCCGGCTACGCGTCCGACATCGCCGCGGTGAAGGCCGACGGCGGCAAGCTCTCGTACAAGAGGCCGATGTTCGCCGGCAATGCCTACGGCTGGTGCAGCGTCACCACGCCCGTGCAGGTGGTCAGCGTGCGCCAGAGCGAGTTCGCCGCCGCGGAGCCGGGCGGCGGAGCGAGCCCGGTCGAGGCGGTCGCCGCGGCGCCCGTCGAGGAGGCCGCCGCTCGCGTCGAGTTCGTGAGCATCGAGGCCGCCAAGAGCGAGCGCCCCGACCTCGGCGAGGCGCGGGTCGTCATCTCCGGCGGTCGCGCGCTGAAGGAGAAGTTCTCCGAGGTGCTCGAGCCGCTCGCCAACCTGCTCGGTGCCGCCATCGGCGCGAGCCGCGCCGCGTGCGACGCCGGGTACGCGCCGCCCGAGCTCCAGGTCGGGCAGACGGGTCGCGTCGTCGCCCCGCAGCTCTACGTCGCCATCGGCATCTCCGGCGCCATCCAGCACCTCGCCGGCATGAAGGGCAGCAAGGTCATCGTCGCCATCAACAAAGACCCCGACGCGCCGATCTTCCAGGTGGCCGACTACGGCCTCGTGGCGGATCTGTTCGCCGCGGTGCCCGAGCTGATCGGCGAGCTCAAGAAATCGCAATGACGTGGTGAGTGTCGAGCGTGCGGTGGGGATCGAGCGCGCCATTGCGGCGATCCGCTCCGCCACGATCGACGACGCCTCGCCCTTCGCGGCATCGGAGGTGCTCACCCGCCGGGCGCTGGGCCTCGCCTCTCCGCCCGACGACGACGCACGCCGACTGAAGTTCTGGCAGTCGCGCGTTCCGGGCAGCCGCGTCGGCGACGATCGCTACCGCTGGGAGCTGTCACACCATCGCTGCAAGGGCGGCTCGCACGTCCCGCCTGTGGACCAGTGGCGGCAGCTGCGGCCCGACGCGGAGCGCGACGCGGAGAAGGCCGAGGTCCGGATCTCCGTCCCCCTCAGCGTGGCCGGTGGGTGCGAGTACCTCGCGACCCTCGCCGCCGGGTCTGGCGAGCTGGGTGAAGGAGCCGCCACCCTGCTCGCGGAGGCCGAGCCGCTCTTTCGTCGCGATCTCGCCGCTTACGTGCAGGCCACCCACCCCTGGACGGACACGTTCGCCCTGAGGTGTGTCGCCGTTCGCCCCCGCGCGCTCGACCGGCTCAGGCCGCTCGCCCTGGCCATCGCGGCGAGCTACGCCCCACTCGCCGAGGGCGGCGCGGTGCTCGGGCTGCGCTACCCGATCCACGAGCGGCCGATGGTGTCGGCGACCGCTCAACTGGCCACGGGCCTGCACGCGCTGGGGCTCGAGCTCCGGCTGCTTGGCAGGCTGCTCGCGACGGTGCGCGCGGGCCAGCACGACAACGGCGGCTTTGGCGATCCGATGCCGGAGCCCTTCGCCGAGAAGCTCGGCCGCGAGGACGCGCTGACGACCCTCGTGGCGACCGAGCTGCTCTGCACGCTGGATCCCTCGTTCGACCCGGCTGGCGCGCTCGCGTGGTTCGGCGAGCAGCAGCGCCCCGACGGGTTCGTCCTCGGCTTCGGCCCGGAGCTGCTCTGGCTGACCGGCGAGGTCGTGCTCCTCGCCCGGGCCGCGGCGCGCCCGTTCGCCGAGCGCTTCCGCTTCCCGAGCGTCCCCTCGGCCAACCTCGACCGAAAGACGGCGCTGCCCTTCTACGCGTTCTTCGACGACCTCACGCACCTCTTCGGCGCGCTTCCAGGGCTCGCCGGGGCGTCGGTGCCCGTCGCCTTTCTGGACCTCGCCGGGTTCGGCGCGTTCAACAACGCCTTCGGCCAGGATCTCGGCGACGCCGTGCTCGCGGCGTTCGCTGCGGAGCTCGCGCGGGTGCCGTTCGCGCGGGCCATCCGCGACGGAGGCGACGAGTTCATCGTCGTCGGCGCTCCGGACCGCCGCTCGCTCGCGAGCGATCTCGACGAGCTCCGCAAGAGCTGGCCCGCGAGGTTTCGCGAGCGCTTCGGTAGCGACGTCCCCACGGTCGCCCCGCGCGTGCTCTGCACGGCCTCGGCAGGGCGCGAGCTGCGCGCCGCGCGCGAGAGGCTCGGTCGCGGGATGGGTGCGGTGAAGAGCGCATCCAAGAGCCCGCCGCCCGAAGGCGTGCTGCAAGAGATTTAGTAGGAGCTGCGCTCGGCCTGCGGCTCGATTTCGCAATGGCGACCGATGCCGAGCTGCGCTCGGCCTGCGGCTCGACGCGCGGGCGCGGGGCTAGTAAGAAGGACGAACCGTGAGCTACCTCGTCCTCGCGCGCAAATACCGCCCGCAGACGTTCGACGACCTCGTCGGGCAGGAGCACGTCGCCCGCACGCTTGCCAACGCCATCGGCGGCGGGCGCGTCGCACACGCGTTCCTGTTCACCGGTGTCCGCGGCGTCGGCAAGACCACGAGCGCGCGCCTGCTCGCCAAGTGCCTCAACTGCCTCGGCAAGGACGGCAAGGCCACGGGCCCTACGCCCGTGCCGTGCAACGAGTGCGCGGCCTGCAAGGAGATCGCGGCGGGGATGGACGTCGACGTCCAGGAGATCGACGGCGCGAGCTACAACGGCGTCGACGAGGTGCGTCGGCTGCAGGAGGGCTTGGTCTTCCGGCCCGCGCGCGACCGCTTCAAGATCTTCATCGTGGACGAGGTCCACATGCTCTCGAACGCGGCGTGGAACGCCTTCCTCAAGACGCTCGAGGAGCCGCCGCCGCACGTGAAGTTCATCTTCGCGACGACCGAGGTGCACAAGGTCCCCGTGACCATCCTCAGCCGATGCCAGCGCTACGACTTCAAGCTGATCCCGACGCAGATCATCGCGCGGACGCTGAAGGGAGTGCTCGCGCAAGAGAAGATCCAGGCCGAGGACACCGCGATCGCCGTCCTCGCTCGCGAGGCCGCCGGGTCGATGCGCGACGCGATGAGCTTGGTCGACCAGGTCATCGCCTTCAGCGGCGAGTCGCTCACCGAGAAGGACGTGACGCGCGTGCTCGGCGTCGCGGACCGCAAGGTGCTTCACGATCTCTGCGCGGCGCTGGTCGACGGGCAGGCGGACGCGGCGCTGCGCATCGTCGATCAGACCGCGTCGCAGGGCTTCGACGTGATGCACGTCGCCAAGGACCTGCTCGCGAGCCTCCGCAACCTCGTCGTCGCCAAGGTGTCGGGCGAGCAGGGGCGCGAGCTGCTCGATCTGGCCGACGAGGAGGCGCGGGACGTCCTCGCGCTCGCGGGGCGCGCCGAGCTCGACGACCTGCTCCGATTGTTCAACGGCTTCTCGAAGGCCTACGACGACATCGCGGAGAGCAGCCTCGTCCGCGCGGCGTTCGAGATGACGCTCGTGCGCCTCGCGCGCAGGCCGCCGCTCTTGCCGCTCGACGAGCTGCTCTCTCGCCTCGGCGACCTCGAGCGCCGCCTCGCGGGCACGCCGTCCTCACCCCGCGGCGGGGGAGGCGGTGCGCGCGCCACGGCCCACGTCACGACCACCGCCGTCCCCTCCCCGTCCTTCGGTGGCCCCAAGTCCGACGCGATCGACGGGTTCGAGCCCGTCGCGCCGACGCGCGGAGCCCTGGCGCTCGCCCCTCGCCCGCAGGTGCGCGAGGCGGTCCCCGCGCCGGCGCAGCCGCGCTCGGACACGCACATCAGGGTGGAGGATCCGACGCCGCAGCCTCCGCGGGTCGAGCCTGCGGCCCCCGCCATCGGCGTGGACCTCATTGCGTGGCGCGCCATCCTCGACCTCGTCCGCGCCAAGCGCCCGCCGCTCGCGAGCGTGCTCGAGCACGGCGTGCCCGTCGAGGTGAACCGCTCGCGAATCGTGCTCGGCTACGTGCCGGACGATCTGCTCGGCGCCCACGCGAGCGAGCCGGAGTCG
>DATIQP010000645.1:0-4693 GCA_035470765.1 Polyangiaceae bacterium
ACGTCGCCCGCGAAGCCCTCCTCGACGATGTTGCGCTCCTGCGCGAGGAACGTGGTCGGGTTGGCGAGGCGGATCTCCTTGTGCGTCCGCACGAGCTTCACCTTCATCCCGCGATCGAAGTGCCCGGAGCACACGCGCAAGAAGGCGACGCGGTCGCGGTGGGCCTTGTTCATGTTCGCCTGGATCTTGAAGACGAACGCCGAGAACACGTCGCTGTCCGGCTGGATGAGGCCCTTGTCGCTCATGCGCGGCTCGGGCGGCGGCATCCGCTCGCAGAAGGCGTCGAGGAAGGCCTGCAGGCCGAAGTTGTTGATGGCGCTGCCGAAGAACATCGGCGAGACCTCGCCCTTGTGGAAGCGCGCCTCGTCGAACGCGTCGCCCGCGTTGTCGAGCAGCTCGACCTCGTCGCGCAGGCGCTTGTAGCCGTCCTCCTCGAGCGCTTCCTTCACGCGCGGGTCGTCGATCGTCGTCACCAGCGCGGTCGCCACCTCGGCGCCCATCGTCGCGCTCGAGGTCGCGCGCGAGGCGTCGAAGAGGTGCACTTCCTTCTTCTCGCGGTGGTAGACGCCGCGGAACGTGGCGCCCTTGTAGATCGGCCACGTCACCGGGTAGACGCCGATGCCGAGCACGTCCTCGACCTCGCCGATGAGCTCGAACGGCTCGCGCCCCGGCCGGTCCATCTTGTTGACGAAGGTGAAGATCGGCAGCGCCCGCTGCTTGCACACTCGAAAGAGCTTCTTGGTCTGCGCCTCGACGCCCTTGGCGCAGTCGAGCAGCATCACCGCGCCGTCGACGGCGTGCAGCGTGCGGTAGGTGTCCTCGCTGAAGTCGGCGTGGCCGGGCGTGTCGAGCAGGTTCATCTGCAGCCCGTGGTAGGGGAACTGCATCACGCTCGTCGTGATCGAGATGCCGCGCTCGCGCTCCATCTCCATCCAGTCGCTGAGCGCAGCCGCCTTGCCCCGCTTGGCCTTGACCGCCCCGGCGAGCTGAATGGCCCCGCCGTAGAGCAGCAGCTTCTCGGTGAGCGTCGTCTTGCCCGCGTCGGGGTGCGAGATGATGGCGAACGTCTTTCGACGCCGGATCTGGGCCGCGAGTTCGGACATGAGCGCGCCACGAGGTAGCACGGCCTCACGCATCGACAAAATCGAGCTCTCCACGGCCTGCCGGCTCGAGCGACCGTTCTGCTTTGCGATGCCTCATTTCAGATGTGAAACAATACGAGGCTCCGGTGACTCGCAAGTGCGTCAAATCTCGTGAGCCGAGGCTTGGCACGGAGACTGCTTAGAGCCCTGGTGCCTGCGTAGAGTGAGGCTGTTCCCCCCCCGGCCCCTCTGCGTGGGCTTTTCTCTTTTGTGCGCTTTGCCGCGGTATGCTCGGGCCGTGAATCGCGCAGCTCTGCTTCGGTCTTCGTCCCTCGCCTTCCTTTCGCTGCTCGCTCAGTGCAGCTCCACCCCGACTCAGCCGACCGGCCCTCAGCCGCTCCCCGGCGAGCAGACGTGCGATCCCGCCGCCGTCCAGGCCTACAAGCTCACGTTCGATCCCCCGTCGATCGTCGTGGCGCCCGGCGAGTCGCGGCCCGTGCGGCTCATCCTCGACCCCGACGTGTGCATCCCCTCGACGGTGACGTTCGCGTCGAGCGACGAGAGCATCGTCAAGTCTCCGCCGATGGCGCAGGTCGATCTCCGTCACGCGACGTACGACTTCACGGTCGTCGGCGGCTCGCTGCCTGACACGTCGCCGCACAAGATCACCCTCACGGCGACGCTCAACGGGCCGGACGGCAAGCCCTACGTCAACCAGGACACGACCCAGGCCGTCGGGACACTCCCCGTGGACGTCCGCCCCTCCGCGCTGCCGGCGTGCTCCTCGGGCGACGCGACGACCGGGACGCTGAGCGGGTCCGCCGTGACGCTGAACGGCAAGGGCACGCTCGCCAACGCTTCGATCGGCAGCACGGTGAGCGCGTTCGCGCGCACCGACTGGCTCAAGCTCCCGACGTTCGACGCCAGCATCGCGTGCGCCGCCGATCTCGTCGGCCCGTCCGGCATCGACTACCAGCCGCTCTCGCAGGCCGTCGACTTCGAGCCCAAGACGCAGCTCTCGGCCATCACCCCGCTCCGCCGCGAGCTCGACTTTGCCATCCCGATCAACCCGGCGGCGTTCCCCTCGGCGGCGCGCATGCGCCACCTCGAGGTGCTCTTCTCGAACGCGCGCGCCAAGAAGCCGCGGCCGATCACCATCGCGAGCCCGCGCATCGAGGCCACGCCGGACGGCAACTGGGTGCTGCGCTTCTCGGCGCCGTGGTTCGGCACCTACCAGGCCGTGACGCGCAAGGACTCGGGCACGCGCACGCACCAGCGCCACCTCACGCACCGCGCGGTCATCGGCTTCTCGATGGGCGGCGGCGGCTCGGCGACGTTCGGCGTTCGTCACCATGACGAGTTCGACGCCATCGCACCGATGGGCGGCCCGAGCGACTGGACGTGGCTGCTCTGGTTCGTCGAGCACTACGCGATGGGCGGCTTCTGCCCCGCCAGCGACCCGAACTGCACCAAGCACGCACCGAGCGACTACCCGATGACGGAGACCTACGCGCACAGCGAGGACTTCGAGCACTGGTGGTACGAGAACGGCAGCGGCAACGGCGGTCACTTCTCGCGCAGCGACTACCTGCAGATCTTCACCGATCTGGCGCTGATGATGAACAACTCGAACGGCGACTCGACCGATTCGAAGATCCCGTACTTCGCGGCCGGCCCGAAGAGCACCGACCCGTGGGTGGTGGGCGACACGACGGGGCTGCAGTTCCCCAGCACCACACACTGCGGCTTCACGCTCTCGCCGCTCTCGGGGCCGGACAGCGCGAACGAGAACGCCATCGAGAGCCAGTGCGCGCAGACGAGGTGCGACCCGAGCCGGACGTTCATCGTGCCGAACGGCTACTACGACGACGAGTACAACCCGAGCGGGACGCAGCAGGTCATCAGCTTCTGCGACGGCCCGCAGCTCGGCGACGCGAACAACCACGCCGCGAGCCCCTACGAGGACACCTGGCAGCCCATCACGTCTCCGAGCCAGGCGTATCCGATGAACCTGGCGCTCGCGGTGGACCTCAACAAGAACGGCGTCCGCGATCAGGGAGAGCCCGTGATCCGCAGCGGTCACGAGCCGTGGGACGACTGCGGCACCGACGGGCTCTGCGACCCGCAAGAGCCGGGCTACGACGCCGTGAGCAACCCCGACCCGAACGGCGACGACTACGACTTCCAGATCAACCCCACCGGCACCGAGGGCGATCACCGCTACCAGCAGGGCGAGCCGTTCAAGGACTACGGCCTCGACGGGGTGCAGGGCACGGCGAGCTCGCCCTACGACAAGGGCGAGGGCGACGGCAAGTTCACGCTGGCGAGCGGCCTCGCGAACTTCTACGAGGCGGACCCGCACAGCATCCTGCGCGGCTGGTCGACGCTCGCCGCGCCGTTCACCGACGACGAGCTCTCCCGCTTCTCCATCTGGAGCGACGGCGGCGTCCGCGACCTGTTCAACTTCGCGGCGGTGGCCAACCACTTCGAGGGCGCCATCGCGTCGCGCCGCACGAGCGACGGGCACCTGCTCAAGTCGGTTGCATACTACAACGGCTTCAACATGCTCCCGGGGCAAGACCCGACCAGCCCCGGCTCGTTCCTTCCCGCGGCGATCCGCTGGGCGGACCTCGCCGGCGCGCCGAGCCTGCGCTACGGCGACGTGGACGCGTCGCCCCAGGACATCCTCAACGGCGACGGCATGCACGTCGGCACCGGCGCCCAGATCCTGTACCGCATCGAGGCGGCGTTCTACTACGTCGCGCAGCAGTGGCCGGACGCGGACCGGCTGCTGACCAACCCGGCGAAGGACAACCCCGAGACGACGACGACCAACGAGCTCGGGACGTCGTGCGAGATGCTCGGTCACTGCGAGACGAACTTCACCGGCTCGGCGGCGACGAACAACCGAAGCGGGCCGATCGCGATCACGCTGCCTCCGGGCTACGCGCTCGAGGAGAACCGCCTGCGCAACGTGCGCTACCCGGTCGTCTTCGTCCTGCACGGCTACGGGCAGAAGCCCGAGGACCTCGAGGCGCTGCAGATCATCAGCAACAACTTCATGAACGACGGCACGCGCTCGTACAACAGCCGCCTCGCGAAGTTCATCGCGGTCTACATCGACGGGCGCTGCCGCGTCGCGGGCGGGCCGAACGCGCAGGAGGGCGCGGACGAGACCCAGCAGCCCGAGTGCATCCAGGGCGGCTTCTACCTGGACTCGGTGCGGCCCAACGGGCCGAGGTTCGACACGTGGTTCGACGAGGTCGTGCAGTACATCGACAAGAACTACCGGACGATGCCGGCGAGTGACGTGACCGTTACGGAGTGAGAGTAGGGAGGAGGGTGGCCCCTACCCCGCCCATGCTCGCCGGCATGCTCGCTCGCGCGGCGGCCTGCCCGGGGCGCGCGTGCCACACGCGTACGGCCTTGCGCGAGCTTGCGCGTGCCGGCTGCGCGTGGGCGGCCTCCCCCACGTCCTCGCTTCGCTCGGACGGGGGAGGTTCGAGAGCGCGGCTGCCGCGCGAGGCGATCGCGGCGACCCTGTGGCTCGCTGCGCGCTGACGGGCAACGTTGCCGGTCGGGCGGCAATGTTGCCGGTAGCGAGATTTGCC
>DATIQP010000646.1:0-3308 GCA_035470765.1 Polyangiaceae bacterium
TGCTGGAGCGTCTCGCGCTCCACGATGCGCACCGACTGCAGATCGTAGCGGAACGACAGCGCCGAGCTCGATCCCACGCCGAGCTTCACGTCGTTCCAGTCCTCGCCGCTCGTGTTGTCGACGATGGCCCACGCCTCGAGGCTCACCTTGCCGTTCTGGCCGAGAACGACCCGGTAGCTGGGCTTCCACGACGGCGCCTCGGTGACATAAGTCAGCTTCAGCTTGTGGGTGGTCGGTCCGGACAGGCCGATGCGCATGTCGATCAGGTTCCCCGTCGCGGGGCCCGAGGCCTGCTTGGTGGGGTAAGAGATCGGCGCGGGCTTGCCTGTCTGCGCATCGACGACGGTGAGGGACTTCAGGAAATCGTCGACCTTGTCGGCCGGGACCTTGAGATCGAGGTGGTCGCCGCGGACGTCGGCGGTCCTCTCGAAGTACGCGACTCCGTTGCGATACACGACGACGCGGCCGAGCGTCGTCTCCTCGGAGTGGACGTAGCTCGTGGCTCCCGCGCCGCAACCGGTGAGAAGGACGAGGGCGGGGAGCAAAGTCAGCTTTTTCATGGGAGATCCTCTTGGGGGGCGGAGCCTGCGGCGATGCCGCTTGGACGGCTCGAGGCCCTCGAGCTTTGGACGCACGAGAGGGCTCGGGGATCTGACGGGGCGCCCCAGCGACCGCTGCGGACGACGAGATGTCGCGGCTGCAACGCATAAATCCCGAAATATTCTCTTCTCGTTCGCCCCTTCCGTGGATAAGGTGCCGCCGCTCATGGGCTCGGTCTGGCGTCGACTCTCGCGCGTCCTCTCGGGCGGGCTGTTCATTGGTGCTGCGGCAACGGCGTCGATGGCCGTCACGACACCCGCGTGCCAAACGTCGGCCCCCGTCACCGACCAAACCCCCTGCCCGCCCGGCCAGACGTGCCAGGTGCGGCTCACGCTGCTGCACACGGCCGACATCCACTCGCGCCTCTTGCCCTACGACCTGCTCATCACGCAGGTCGACGGCGACCTCGGCCTGGGCACCACAGGCGACGTGCGCAACGTCGGCGGCGCAGCCCGCATGGGGTACATCATCAACCGCGAGAAGGCCCGCAGCGAGCGCGTGCTGCACATCTCCGGCGGCGACGTGTTCGAGGGCGCGCCGATCTTCAACTTCTTCTCGGGCGAGCCCGAGATGCGCGTGCAGGCCGCCCTGGGCGTCGACGCGATGACGCTCGCGAACCACGAGTTCGATCGCGGCGCCAACAACGTCGCGCGGCAGATCCAGAAGTGGGCCGACTTCCCGGTCCTCGCGGCCAACTACGTCTTCGACAACCCGGCGCTGCCGACGAGCACGCCCCTCGGCGCGTTCGTGCAGCCCTTCACCGTTCTCAACGCCGGCGGGCTCAAGGTGGCCGTGATCGGCATGGCCAACCTGTCGAGCCTGACGTCGATCTTCAACACGCCGAACAGCTTCGGCATCACGCCGCTCAACTCGACCGACGTCGTCCAGTTCTACGTCGACATGCTGCGTCCCCTGGCCGACGTCATCGTCGTCGATTCGCACATGGGCCTCGAGGTCGACCAGCGCATCATCACGCAAACGACGGGCGTCGACATGTGGATGGGCAGCCACAACCACATCGTCATCAACCCGCCCGAGGTCGTGCGCGACTGCTCCTACGACCCGCAGAACCCCGGCTACATCTGGGTGCTCGACCCGAACTACGTGTCGGGCGACCCCGTGCCGAACGACGCGGATCACCCCGACCCCGCCGGGCACCCGTACCAGATGCACCGTACGTGCGCGCCTCGCAACGTGCTGCTCGCCCACTCGGGCGCGTTCGCGAAGTACGTCGGCCGCCTGGACGTCGTGCTCTCGAACATCCCCGCCGAGGCGACGCCGACCGGCAACCCCGCGGACTACGACCCAGCCAACTCGTTCGAGGTCGTCTCGAGCAAGTACCAGGTCTTCCCCATCACCGATCAGGTCCCCGAGGACCAGGTCGTCAAGCAGCTGCTCGAGCCGTACGCGCGCCAGCTGTCGATCATGGCGAACCTGAACGTCATCGCCGGCTTCTCGCCGTCGGGGGCGAAGCGCACGGCGCCCGCCAACGGCGACTCGCCGCTCGGCAACCTCATCGCCACGGCGAACTGGCTGCGCCTCGGCGTCCAGACGGACTTCTCGATGACCAACACGACGGGCATCCGGCAGGACCTGCTCCCCGGGCCCGTCACCGTCGACGAGATGTACGACATCTTCCCGTTCGACAACGCGATCACGAAGATGACGCTCTCCGGCGCCGAGGTCTACCAGATGTACGACTTCATCGCGCGCCGCTCGGCGGCCCGCGGGTGCGTCTCGCAGGCGCAGATCGCCGGCTCCCGGGTGCAGATCAACTGCACCGGCTGCAACCGCACGTTCTTGATGCCGACGTGCCTCTCCGACGCCGACTGCCCTGCGATCGAGACCACGGGCGTCTGCAACCTCAACGCCACGCTCCCGGACGGCGAGCACCCGTGCTTCATGCCGGGCTGCGCCGACGCGGTCTATGTCGGCTTCACCACCAACCCCTGCCAGAGCGACAAGGACTGCCCCGACCTCCAGGGCAACCCGCAACCGGGCGCGTGCTCGAAGCAGGACATCGGGCAGGCGGGTGTGTGCATGACGCCCGTCGTGCCGACCAACGTCTACGAGCTCGCGACGAGCGACTACCTCGCCGGTGGCGGCTCGGGCTTCCGCGTGCTCCAGCGCAACACCACGCAGATCAACACCGGCATCCAGCAGCGTGACGCGGTCATCGACTACATCCGGGCGGGCAAGCCGTGCGGCTGGCAGGACCCCAACCTCCCGGGCAACTCCCCGCAAGGGCTCTGGCCGTGCTCGACGGACGCCGACTGCGCGAGCGCGCCCAACCTCGGGAGCTCGTACGTCTGCGGCTGCGACGGCGCGTCCACGCCCAGCGGCTCCGGCTCGACCCTCACCTGCGCCTCGGGCGGCGGCTGCGATCCGAGCGTGGGAAGGTGCATCCGATCCGACTGTCGCAACACCGTCGCGCAGACGCGCGCGAACCTGTGCGCCGACTCGCAAAATTCGGCAGGGTGCTTGGCGGAGGTGTCGCCCTGCGACGCGGCGAGCGACGTCTGCCAGCTCGTCGCCTGCGTCGATGCCAGGCTCGGCGCCCTCACCGACAACCGCGTCCAGATGATCGGCCGATGAAGAAGCGCGCCCTCCTCCTTTCGCTCTTCCTGCCGGTGTGCGTCGTCGTCAGCTGCCAGCAGGCGCCCTTCCCCGAGGTCGTGACGGGCGACCACATCGTGGTCCACCTCACG
>DATIQP010000647.1:0-1554 GCA_035470765.1 Polyangiaceae bacterium
CTTCGCGGCGGAGAGCCGCTTCGTCCTGCTCGCGGCTCACGTCCACGTGGCGATCGTCGGCTGGGTGATGCTCGTCATGGTCGGCGTGGCGCACCGCCTTCTGCCGATGTTCCTGATCTCGCACGGGGCCACCGAGCGCCCGGGCTGGGTCGCCGTCACGTGTCTCGCCGCGGGGTGTGCGCTGCTCGCGCTGCCCCTCGGGCCGAAGGTGCGAGTCGCCGGGGGCGTGGTCATCGCGGCCGGCGTCGTCGCATTCCTCGTCCAGGTCGCCATGTTCCATCGGCACAGGCGCAAGCGCACGCTGGATCCGGGGCTGCGCCTCGCGTCGGCCGGGCTGCTGGGCCTCGCCGTCGCGCTCGTCCTTGCGCCCTTCGCGCTGTCCCGGGGGCTCGAGGATCCTCGCCTGCTGACCGAGTACGTCTTTCTGCTCGTCGTCGGCGGCATCTCTCTCTTCATCGCGGGGCACTACTACAAGATCGTCCCGTTCCTCGTCTGGTATCACCGCTTCGGCTCGCTCGTGGGCAAGCGCCCGGTGCCCAAGGTCGCCGATCTGTACTCGGCGCGGCTCGCGCAGCTCAATGTCCTGGCCTTCGTCGCTGGCGTGCTCGCCATCGCCGCCGGGATCTCCCTCGTCAGCGCGCAGCTCGTGCGCGTCGGGGCTCTCGCCTTCGCCGGCGGTGTCGGCCTCGAGATCCGCGAAATGATCCGCATCGCACGAAGGAGGCCCACATGAATGCGCCCGCAGGACTGGACACGGAGATCGTCTACGACGCCCTCCGCGCCGTGATCGACCCCGAGATCGGCCTCGACATCGTGACGCTCGGCCTCGTCTACGACGTGGCGATCGAGGGCGACGTCGTGCGCGTGACGTACTCGCTGACGACGCCAGGCTGCCCGATGGAGAAGGCCATCACGGGCGGCGTGAACGCCGCGGTGTCCTCCCTGCCCGGCGTGGGACGCGTCGAGCCGAACCTCGTCTGGGAGCCGCGCTGGGATCCCAGCATGGTCGAGGAGGGTGTGCTGTGATCCGCCTCGACGACCGCATCGACAAGGTCCTGGCGCTCGACGAACGCCTGCTCGAGGTGCTCGTCGGCGCTTCGCCGACCTTCGACAAGCTGCGCAACCCGCTCTTGCGCAAGACCATGTCCAAGCTCGCCACGGTGGAGCAGGCGGCGCGCGTGGCCGGCATCGACGCGAACGACCTCCTCGAGCGCCTCAATCACGCGGTCTCCGACGACTCCCGAGAAGGAGCAGCTCCGGCGCCCGCGCGCCCCGCGACCCCCGCCGCGCCGGCCGCCGGGCCGCCGGACTTCGTGACCAAGACGGTGCCCGATCACGTCGTCGAGCTCGACGTGCGCGAGGACCTGCGCGCGGGTCGCGAGCCCTTCCGGCGCATCCTCGACGCCGCCCGCCGCCTGCGGGACGACGAGGTGCTCCGCCTCCGCGCGATCTTCGAGCCCGCGCCGCTCTACGCCGTGCTCGGCCGGCAAGGCCTCGACCACTACACCGAGCGGCTCGCCGACGACGACTGGGTCGTCTGGTTCCATCGCTCAG
>DATIQP010000648.1:0-5213 GCA_035470765.1 Polyangiaceae bacterium
GTCGTGACGATCGACTCGCACGGCGGCTCGCTGCACAAGGACGTGCTCGAGAAGAGCAAGGCCGCCGCGCAGAAGTACTTCGGATGACGCTCGGGCTCGAGGCGATCGACCACGTGCAGATCACGGTCGCGCCCGAGGACGCCCCCGCCACGCTCGCGTTCTACGAAAACGTCGTCGGCCTGCGCCGCGTCCCCAAGAGCAACTCGCGCACCGGCGGGTGGTTCGAGCTGGGCGACCTTCAGCTCCACGTCGGCGCCGAAGCGAGCACGAGCCGGTCCGCGAGCCTCGCGAGCAAGCGGCACGTGTGCTTCCGCGTGACCGACCTCGCCGCCGCCGAGCGGGCGCTGCGGGACGCGGGCGTCGACATCCATCCGGACCCGGATCCCGCGCCGGGCTGGAGGCGCTTCTACGTGCGCGATCCCGGAGGCAACCGAGTGGAGATCGCGCAGCGCATCTGAGCCGGCGACCTCGAACCAGCGAGCTCGTCCGCGCGGTCGGCTGCACGGCGGAGCTCGGGCCGTGTGCTACCCTCGATCCGTGCTCTGCGGTCGGTGCCACAACGTCGTCCCGGATGGCGCCGCGGTGTGCGTGGCGTGCGGCGTGCCCGTGTCGGGCCGGATCGACTCCTACGCGGCGACGGCGTTCGCGCCCGTGATGACGCCGGCGGGGCCGGCCCGGGTCGCCGGGCGCGACGTCGCCACGGCCCCGACGAGCGACGCCATCGGAGCCGTCCGCGGCGACATCGCCGGCGCCCCGACGATGATGAGCGCGCAGGCGCCGCCCGACGTCACGATGCCCGTGCAGCGGCCGCCCGCGACGTCCCCTCATCCCCCGACGATGCGCTCCAGCCAGGCGCCGCCCGCGGCGCCGCCCGGCCCGCAGTACATGGTCGCGCCCACGCCGCCGCCGCAGCTCAGTCCCTATTACCCGGCGGCGCAGTCGTCGGGACAGATGCCCCCCTCCCCCTACGCCCCGCCGCCGATCCCAGGCTCGTACGGCTTCGCGCAGGCGCCGATGCTCGCGCCGATGGCGCCGCGCACCAGCGCGTCCGGCCTGGCCATCGCGTCGCTCATCTGCGGCCTTCTGGGGCTCGTGCCCTTCTGGATCGGCTTTCTGCTCTGTCTGCTCGCGATCACGTTCGGCGCCATCGTGCTGACGCAGTCACGCCCGGGCGACGCGGGTCGCGGCATGGCCATCGCGGGGCTCGTGCTCGGGCTCGTCTTCGTGCTGCCGGCCGCGTGCGGGCTCTGACCCGCTTTCATAGTCCCGGATGACGCGGTAGGACGATAGCGCTTGATCGGTCTAGCCTTCGCCGCGCTCTTCATCGCGCTCAACGGGTTCTTCGTCGCCGCCGAGTTCGCCATCGTGAAGGTGCGCGCGACGCAGCTCGTCCCCCGTGCGCGCCGCGGAGAGCGCCCGGCCATCGTCGCGCAGGCCATCATCGCGCGGATCGATCGCTACCTCTCGGTCACGCAGCTCGGCATCACGCTCGCGAGCCTCGGCCTCGGCTGGGTGGGCGAGCCGGCGCTCGCCTCCAAGCTCCACGCGCCGCTCGAGCGGCTCTTTCCGTCGCCCGGGGCGCAAGCCGGCGTCGAGGTCGCCACGGTCGCCATCGCCTTCGGCCTGCTCACCTTCGCGCACGTGATCCTCGGCGAGCTCGTGCCCAAGCTCGTCGCCATCCAGCGCAGCGAGGAGACTGCGCTCATCGCGGCGCTCCCGCTGCGCGTCCTGTACCTGACGTTCAAGCCGGCCCTGTGGGTGCTCGAGCGCTCGACGGGCCTCGTGCTGCGCGTGATGGGCCTCAAGCCTTCCGCCGCCAGCGAGGGCACCCTCTCCGAAGAGGAGATCCTCGGCGTCATCGCCGCGAGCACGGCGCGCTCGCCACAAGGCAAGGACAAGAGCGAGCTGTTCGAGCGCGTCCTGCGCTTCGCCCAGCGCACCGCGCGCCACGCGATGGTGCCGCGGGTCGACGTGGCGTTCCTCCCGCTCGACACGAGCGTGCCGGATGCCGTGGAGGCCTTCCGACAGCACGGTTACTCGCGCCTGCTGCTCACGCGCGCGCACGCGCTCGACGACGTCGCGGGCTACATGTACGTCAAGGACCTGCTCGAGCGCGACGCGGCGGACGCCAAGGATCTGCGCAAGCTGTGCCGCGAGGTGCTCTTCGTGCCCGAGGCGCGCAGCCTGCTCGACGCGCTCCGCGACATGCAGCGCAAGAGCACGCCCATCGCGGTCGTCGTCGACGAGTACGGCGGCACGAGCGGCATCATCACGATGGAGGACCTGCTCGAGGAGATCGTCGGCGAGATCCGCGACGAGACCGACGAGGAGGCGCCGCGCGTCGTCAAGCTCCCCCCCGACGCGCAGATGCCGGAGGCCTGGGACGTGGACGGCCGCGCGACGATGGAGGAGCTCGGCAAGGCCATGAGCACGTCGCTGGAAGACGGCCCCGAGCAGGTGGGCTCGGTCGTCTTGCGCAGGCTCGCCCACTTGCCTCGCGTGGCCGACCGCGTGGATCTCGGCTCCGGCGTCGTCGCCGAGGTGACCGGCGTGAGCCGGCGGCGGATCGTCAAGCTGCGCGTGCACCGCGTGGTGCAGGCCGCCGAGTCGGAAGCATGACCGGGCGAGGTGTGGCGCGGGCCCTTTTGCGCCGGCTGCTGTGGATCATGGTTCCGACGCTGCTCAGCGTCTTGCTCTCGGCGACGCGCCTGCACATCTCCAGCGATCTGAGCACGCTCTTCCCCTCCAAGGGCGAGGCGGCGGCGCTGGGCCGCTACACGCGCGCGTTCGGCGGCGGCGACGTGGGCCTCCTGCTGCTGCGCGGCCAGGATCCGGGCGAGGTCGCCGCGGCGTCCCACGATCTGGCCGACGAGATGCGCCGCAAACCGAGCGTCACCGACGTCCTCGAGAAGGCGCCGCGGCCGTCGACCGATCCCACGCTCGCGTGGCTCTACGCGGGGCCGAGCGCGCGCTCGTCGCTCGAGGCCGCGCTCACCCCGTCGGGGATGCGCGAGCGGCTCGCGGGGTCGCGCGAGCTGCTCCTGGGGCCCTCGGCGCAGCAAGCCGAAGACCTGCTCAGCAAGGATCCGCTTCGGCTCGCGCTCGTTCCGTGGGAGCAGCGCAAGGCCGAGCTCGCCGCGGGCCTCACCGTCAGCGACACGGGCGAGTTCTACGCCGACGGCGGTCGCGCGCGGCTGCTCGTCGCTCAACCGAAAGGCCGCGCCTTCGATCCGAAGGCCGCACACGCGTTCGTGGACGACTTCGACGCGGCGCGCGTGAGCGTCGCGAAGCGGCACCCGAACGTCTCGATGGAGCTCACCGGCGGCCACGCGATGAACGTCGCGCTGCAGGCGCTCTTCGTGCGCGACCTCGCGATCTCCGGGACGCTCAGCGCCATCCTCGCGTCGCTGACCTTCCTCGTCACGTTCCGGCGGCCTCGCGCGCTCGTCGCGGTCCTGCCGCCGCTCGCGGTCGGCACGGCGTGGACGATGGGCATCGCCGCGCTCCTGCCGAACGGCCTCTCCGCAATCAGCGTGGCGTTCGCGGCGGTCGTCGTCGGCGTGGGCGTCGACACGGGCGTGCACGTCTACGCCGCGCTGCTCGACGGGCGGCGCGCCGGGCTCGATCCGGTGGCGGCGGCGGCATTCGCCCGCAAGAAGACAGGGCGGCCGACGATGCTCGCCGCGATCGCGGCGGGGGCGACGTTCGCGGCGCTCGGCCTGAGCGAGCTGCGAGCGCTGCGCGAGCTCGGCCTCTTGTGCGGGCTCGGCGAGGTGCTGACCTCCGTCGCCATCCTGCAGCTCACGCCCGAGATCGGAGCGCTCCTCGAACGCCGCGCCGCCGCGCCGCCGCTTCGCAAGACCGCGGGCTGGATGCGGGCGCTGCTCGGAGCGACGCGCACCCGCGGCCGCGCCTTCGCGCTGCTCCTCGTCGCGCTGCTCCCGGTGGTCGCCGTCACGGCGCTCGGCTGGCCGACGGGCGGCAACGCCATCGTCGTCCTCCGGCCCGCGGGCGTGCAGCCGCTGCAGACGCAGCGTGCCATCTTCGATCTGTTCGGCGGCAAGCCCGGGCAGTGGGTGGTGCTGAGCGTCGACCGCGACGAGACCGCGGCGCGCGACCGCGCGGACTCGATCGCCGAGGCGCTCGATCCGCTGCTCGCCTCGGGCAACGTCGACGGCTACGACGCGCTCGCGAGCTTCGCGCCCGGACCGGCGCTCTCGACGCGACGCCTCGCCGAGAGGGATCGCCTCGGGCTGCCGCTCCTGCGTGGCCGGCTCGAGGACGCCCTGCGCGAGGCGGGCTGGGACGAGACCGCGTGCGCAGCGGCGCTCGACGCGTTCTCGCACCCGTCGCCCGCGCCCGACACCAAACCCCCGGCGTGGCTCGCGAGCCGCCACATCGCGCACGACGGCGACGACACGCTCGCCGTCGTCTACGTCCGGCCGACGGGAGACGCGGCGAAGGACGCGCGCGCTCTCGAGGCCATCCGGCGCGCCGATCCGCGGGCGATCGTGACGGGCTACGCGCGGCTCGAGGTGGGCCTGAAGGAGACCCTCGCCCGCGATCTCCCCAAGATCGGGCTCGCCGCGCTGGCGCTCGTGGCGATCGCCCTCGGCGCGTCGCTCCGCCGCGTGAGCGACGTGGCCATCGCAGCCACCACCCTCGCCGTCGCGGTGGCCATCGTCGCCGTCGCCATGCGCGTACTGCACATCCCGTGGCACGCCTACGACGCGCTGGTGGTGCCGGTGCTGCTGGGCATCACGATGGACGAGGCGATGTTCCTGCTCTACGCGGCACGCGGCGGGACGAACGCCGAGCTCGGCGACGGGGCGGTGGAGGGCGCGCTGCGCGAGCAGGGGCCGCTCGTCTTCGCCACCGCGCTGACGACGTCGGCCGGCTTCGCCGCGCTGCTCGCGTGCCGCTTCGAGGGCCTCTTCGACGTGGGCGCGGTGGGCGCGATCGGCTCGGTCGCGGGCCTCGTCGGCGCGCTGCTCGTCGTCCCGGCAGGGCTGCGGTTGGTCCGGCGAGACTGAGCCTCGGCGGCGTCAGGCGGAGAGCTCTCCACGAAGTCAACCGCGCAGCACAAACTCGCGGTATGTTGGGAGCCAAATGAAGACGAAAGCAACGCGACGCACCCTGGCCCTGTTCGCGCTCGGCGCCTTCGCCCTGGGCGGGTGCGAGCTCATCGCGGAGTTCGATCGCAGCAAGATCGA
>DATIQP010000649.1:0-6307 GCA_035470765.1 Polyangiaceae bacterium
GGGCCGCTCGCTCTCGTTCATCGAGGACTTCATCCGTGAAGAGGTGATGCCGCTCTACGCCAACACGCACACCGAGACGTCGCAGACCGGCATGCAGACGACGCGCTTCCGCGAGGACGCGCGCCAGATCATCCACGACTCCGTCGGCGGCGGCCCGGACGACTTCGTCATCTTCTGCGGGGCGGGCGCCACGAGCGCGATCAACAAGCTCATCGACATCCTGAACCTCCGCCTGCCGAGCGAGCTGACGACACGCTACGCGCTCGAGGAGCGAATCCCCGAGAACGAGCGGCCGGTGGTGTTCATAGGTCCCTATGAACACCACTCGAACGAGCTGCCGTGGCGCGAGTCGATCGCCGACGTCGTGACCATCGACGAGGACGCCGACGGCCACCCCAACCTCGAGGCTTTGCGGCGCGCGCTCGTGGAATACGAGGACCGGCCGCTGAAGATCGGCAGCTTCTCGGCCGCCTCGAACGTGACGGGCATCGGGTCGGACGCGATCGCGATCTCGACCCTGTTGCACGACCACGGCGCGCTCTCGTTCTGGGACTTCGCCGCCGCCGCCCCCTACGTCCAGATCGAGATGGAGCCGCAGGGGCGCGGCCCGCACGCCTACAAGGACGCGGTCTTCATCTCGCCGCACAAGTTCATCGGCGGCCCGGGCACGCCGGGCGTGCTCGTCGTCAAGCGCCACCTGCTAAAGAACCGCGTGCCCTCGCTGCCGGGTGGCGGCACTGTCGCCTACGTCTCGCCGGATCATCACGACTACATCGTCGATCCGGTCCACCGCGAGGAGGGCGGCACGCCCGCGATCATCGAGTCGATCCGCGCGGGGCTCGTCTTCCAGCTGAAGGAAGCGGTGGGCGTGGAGGTGATCCGGCAGCGCGAGGAGTCGTTCATCCACCGGGCGATCGAGTCGTGGAGCACGAACCCGAACATCCGCATCCTCGGCAACAAAAAGGCGTGGCGCCTCTCGATCGTGTCGTTCGTGATCCGGCACGGGCAGGGCGCGCTCCACCACAGCTTCGTCGTGGCGCTGCTCAACGACCTCTTCGGGATCCAGGCGCGCGGCGGCTGCTCGTGCGCCGGCCCGTACGGCCACCGCCTGCTCGGCATCGACTCGAACACCTCGAACCGCTTCGAGTGCGCCATCCTCGCCGGCATGGAAGGCGTCAAGCCGGGCTGGGTGCGCGTCAACTTCAACTACTTCATCTCCGAGCCGGTCTTCTCGTTCGTCCTCGACGCGATCCATTTCGTCGCCAACCACGGCTACAAGCTCCTGCCGCTCTACCGCTTCGATCTCGCGACCGGGGAGTGGAAGCCCCGCCGGACGCGCCCGCGCCCCGCGATGCGCCTGGTCGACCTCTCGTACCGCTCGGGCAAGCTCGAGTACCGCACGGCGCACTCGACCGAGCCGGAGTGGGCGCTGTCCGGCTACCTCGAGGAGGCGGCCCGCATCGTCGCCGAGGCGGAGCGCGACTACCGCACGATGGACCCGCTCGGCGACGACGCGCTGCCGGCGGACGCGGAGGCGCTGCGCTGGTTCCCGCTGCCCGAGGAGGTGCTCTGCGAGATGCTGGGCAGAGAGTCACCCACGCGCTGCGCGCTCCAGATCGACGCGACGCGGTAGCGGCTCGACTCCCCGGACTTCCGGGCCAGCGGGCGGCGTCGTATCGTCGCGGGATGCTCGAGCTCTACATGGTGCGCCACGGCCAGACGGACTTCTCTCGCGACAACCGCTTCTGCGGCTCGATCGATCCGCCGCTCTCGGCGCTCGGCGAGAAGATGGCCGACGCCCTCGGCAGCGCGTACGGCGCGCTCGGGTGGGACGCGATCTACTCGTCGCCGAGCCAGCGCGCTCGCCACACCGCGGCGCCGGTCGCGTCGCGCGCGAACCAGGAGCTCATCATCGAGGATGGGTTGCGCGAGGTCTCCTACGGAGAGTGGGAAGGGATGAGGCACGAGGAGGCGAAGTCCAGGTTCCCCGACGCCTACGCCTGGTGGTCGCAGGACACGGCGAGCCGGGCGACGCCCGGTGGAGAGACGGCGTTCATGGTCGCCGCGCGCGCCGCCCCGGTCATCGAGCGCATCCGCCGCGAGCACACGACCGGGCGCGTGCTCGTGGTCTCGCACAAAGCCACGCTGCGCATCCTCGTGTGCGCGCTGCTCGGGATGGACGTGCGGCTGTTCCGCGAGCGCATCGGCCAGCCGGTGTGCGCGGTGTCGCGCTTCGAGCTGAAGCCCCAGGGGACGGCGATGCTGACCACGCTCGGAGACGTCTCGCACCTGCCGGCGGAGCTGCGCGCCGCCGATGGGACGTGAAGGACCCTCAGTCGCGCACGAAGCGGCCGTACACGAATCGCTGCTCGGCGCCCCACGGCGTCGTGTGCACGACCCGCATCGAGTCGACCATGCGCACCACCGGCGCGAGCTCGGCGGCGAGCTCGTCGGGCGAATAGCGGCGCACCGGCAGGCCGCTGCAGCGCTCCGGGCCGTCGTCGGCGAACGTCGCGATGACGGCGGCACCGCCCGGGCGAAGCGCGGCGGAGAGCACGGAGCGGTAGGCGTCGCGCGCGGCCGCATCGACCAGGAAGTGGAGCACCGCGCGATCGTGCCAGAGCGCGAACGTCCGCTCCGGCGCCCACGAGAGGAGGTCCGTCGCGACGTAGCGCACGCCTCGGCCGGCCTCGCCCAACCTGGCTCGAACGGTCTCGAGCGCGGCCGGGCTCACGTCGACGAGCGTGACGTCGGAGAAGCCGCGCTCGAGGAGCCCGTCGACCAGCACCGACGCGCCGGCGCCGACGTCCACCAGCGGCTCGTCGGGCTTGGCCCCCGCGGCCTCGATCAGCGCGAGCGACGTCGTCGCCACCGGCTCGTACCAGCTCACCTCGCGCGCGGCCTTCGTGCCGTAGATGCGCTGCCAGTGCTCCTCGGTCGCGGACATCGACACCCTAACGCTTGGAGAACGGAGCCTGCCGCTTCTCGATCGACTCGATCTCCGCCGGGGTGAGCGTGATCGGCTCCGTGAACTCGACCGCGACCTGGTGAGTCCAGAGCGAGGCGCGCTCGTCGGGCAGGGGCTCGACGCGAACCACGCGGCCCGTGGCGTTTCGCGGGCGCTTGGTGTCGAGCTCGACGTAGAGATCGATCCGGAGCTCGTCGCCGACCTTCCACCCCGGCTTGCGCAGGAGCAGCAGCGCTCCGGTCTCGGCGAGGTCGGCGATCATCGAGGTGATTCGGTCTTCGCCGGGATGCTCGACGTAGCTCGGGAAACACGCAACGCGCCGGAGCGCGCGCCGACGATCCGAGCTGGGCGGGGCGCTTTCTGCCATGGGAGCAAGATACCACGTCGCGAAAGCGCGATTTCGGTAACCTTGGGGCTGCTCCTCTGCCACCAAATTCGAGGTCGATGATGACGATCGATGGCCCCACGATGGTCCGCTGCCCTCGGTGCTGCGCGGACACGCGCGCCGAGGCCGACGAAGCGTGCGAGCTCTGCAAGGGCCTCGGCAAGGTAAACCCGGCGAACGCAGCCCTGTGGCGGGCGGCCAACCGCGATCACGGCGACGCCGAAGAGGACGCGGAGTAGACGGAAGCGAGCTCGCTCGCGCCCGAGACGACCACGCGAACACCCGGGGCGAGGCCCCGCTCCACGACGACCCACGGTCCGGTCTCGTAGTCGTCGACCGCGACGGGCCGCAGGTCGAAGCGCGCGAGCTCGCCGGGCGCGCGGGGCGCCTCGACGAACACCATCGTGTGCTCGCCGAGCCGGACCACGGCGCTGCGCGGGACGGCGAGGGCCCTGAGGTCGAGCGTGGAGATGGACACGGTCGCGAACATCTCGGGCTCGAGGGCACCGGCGTCGTTGGCCAGCGTACAGCGGACGCGGGCGGTGCGCGTCGCCGTGTCGAGGACGTCCGAGATCCAGTCGAGGTGTCCCTCGAAGCTCCGGTCCGGGTAGGCGATCACCGTGACGCGGACCGGCGCGCCGGGCCGAACCCGCGCGAGGTCGGCCTCGTGCACGTCGGCCAGCACCCACACTCGATCGGTGCGACCTATGGTGAAGAGCTCGGCGGGCTCGCCTCCGCCATAGAGGCCCCGTACCTCCAGGCCGGGCGAGACGGCGCGGGCGACGACCTCGCCGTCGATGGGCGAGCGCAGCACGTAGGTCTGCGTGACGTGCCCATCGCGACTTCCGGAGAGGAGCCGGAGCTTCTGCCGGACGCGATCGCACTCCGCCTGCGCCCTCAGGTAAACGTCTCGCGCCTGCTCGTAGGTCGCTTGCGAGGCCGCCTGCTTCTCGTAGAGATCGCGCTGGCGAACGTAGTCGTGCTCCGCCGCCACGAGGTCGGCTTCGGCCTTGCGGACGTCGGCCGAGACGAGGCCGAGGTCGGGGGAGTCGAGCGTCGCCAGCGGATCGCCCGCGGCGACGTGCTGCCCGAGCGCCGCGTCGATGTGAACGACGCGCCCGGCGACCGCGGAGTACACGTGCGCCACGCGCGAGTCGTCGAAGACGACCCGGCCGACCGTGACGATCGGGGCCGTGACGTCCTGCTCCACCACGGGCGCGACCATGATCTTGCGCTCGACGATCTGCGCGTCGCTCAGCCGGACCGTGACGAGCTCCGTGTCGTCATGCCGCGCCGCAGGGCGACACGCCCCCAGCGCGAGGAGGAGCACCAGCACCAGGGACGCGCGACGCTTCACGCCTCATGGGCGTGCATCGGACGGACCATGCCCCGGCTCATCCGGTCGCACGCTCGCGCCGCCGAGCTGTCCGCGGGCGCGCTTTTTCTGTGTGAGGCGGGGACATGAGATGTGCCCATCCCGTCCGCATCGGGCACAAGATCCCGCCTTGTCGAGCTGGGAGTGTGCCGGAACGTGACAATCGTCAAGCCAGCGGCGCGCGCGCTTTTCTATTCTGGATCGGAATCCGATGGACGTCCGTCATCTCGAGCCGCTCCTCGCCCACAAGACCCGCTACCTCTCGACCTGGCGTCGCGGCTGCGAGGCGGATGCACCCCCCGCGCGGCTCGACGAGATCTTCCAGGCGTTCGATCGCGAGATCGATCGCATCGGGGCCTTGCCGTCCGAGCGCCTGCTCGACTCGGCGCTGCGGGCTACCGGCTCCGGCCTCGCGCAACGCGGCGTGCCTCTCGCGACGCTCCTCGCGGCGAGCGCTCACGCCGGCCACGCCGCGATCGAGACGCTAGGGGAGGGCGCGTCCGCCGGCGTGCTCCGAGCCCTGAACGAGCTCGCGGCGCAGAGGGCGGCCACGTACCTGCGCGCGTACGAGACGCAGGACGAGGCGCCGCGCCCGCGCTGCACGCGCGCGCTGCTCGCGGGCGCCGAGCGAGTCGCGAGCACGGCCGGCTACGGCATCGTCGGTCGCAGCGCCGCTACGATGCACCTGCGGCGTTCGGTCGAGGCGGCCGCGCGTGGGCCGTCGACGATCCTGGTCACGGGAGAGAGCGGCTCGGGCAAGGAGCTCGTCGCCCGCGCCATCCACGCCGCCTCGGGGAGCGGCAAGTTAGTGGCCCTGAACTGCGCCGCGCTTCCGAGTCACCTCGTCGAGAGCGAGCTGTTCGGTCACGTCCGCGGCGCGTTCCCCGGCGCCGCCACGGATCATACCGGCCTGTTCGTCGCGGCGAACGGGGGCACGCTCTTCCTCGACGAAGTGACCGAGATGAGCCCCGAGATCCAGGCCAAGCTGTTGCGCGTCCTCGAAGAGCGAACCGTGCGGCCCGTCGGTAGCCTAGAGGAGACCGCGGTCGACGCCCGGATCGTCGCGTCGACCCAGAAGGACCCGCTGGCCTCCATCGACTCGCACCGCCTGCGCGCGGACCTCTTCTATCGCCTCCAGGGCTACTGCATCACGGTGCCCCCACTGCGCGATCGCAGAGAGGACATCCCGTTGCTCGCGGAGCATTTCCTGGCCACGTTCTGCAACCGCAAGAGCGGCTGTATCTGGGCCGTGTCGGACGCCGCGATGGCCGCGCTCGTGGCGGCGGACTGGCCCGGAAACGTGCGCGAGCTGCGCAACGCCATCGAGCACGCGATCACGACGGGCAGCAGCGACGTCATCGACGTCACGGACCTCCCGCCGCACCTCGCGCATCACGTGCCGAGGCGGAGCGAGGGCGTCTCGGCGGCGGCGGTGCACCTGCCGAGCCTCGCCGAGGCGGAGATCGACCTGATCCGGGCGACGCTCGAGCGATGCGGCGGCAACAAGCTGCGGGCCGCGGCCTCTCTCGGGATCTCCCGTCACAAGCTCTACGACCGTCTGCGCAGGATGTGATCGCCT
>DATIQP010000650.1:0-9974 GCA_035470765.1 Polyangiaceae bacterium
GGGACGCTGGAGCGCCGGCGGCGGCGAGTTGCCTCCTCCGACCATGGGCGCCATCGGCCCGGGCGGGACGATTCCCGGACCGGAAGGAGTGCGCGGCAGCTGAGGCGACGACGGCGCGCCGCCGGGGAGCCTCGGGGCCGAAGGCGGGCCAGGCGGCCGCGGCCCGGGTTGCGACGCCTCGCCACCGCCCGCGAGCGGGAACGAGAACGCGCTCATCGACGGCTCGGCGGGGACCGGGCCCAGGATCGACTCGAGATCGGCGGCCTTGCGCGGCGCTCCGCCGCCCTTCTCCGCTACGCGCTCGATGCCTGCGTTGATGTCGGCGCCGATGTCGCGGAGCGCGCCGCCGAGCTGCGGCAGCTGCAGGAGGTCCACCTCGCCCTTCTTGAGCTTGGCGGCCTGCACCCGCATCGCCTTGAGCGGCCGGTCGTGCTCCATGAACGTGAACAAGAGGCCGAACGCGAGGCCGGCGACGATGATGCCGATGATCATCGGCCAGCTGACGTTCTTCTTGTCGGCGTCGTCCGCGCCCGAGAGGAACGAGAGCGCGCCGGGGATGGTGACGCGCGTGCGCGCGACGGCGTAGCCCGCGCCGAGGTCGAAGGCGTCGCCGTCCAGCTTCGCGAAGACGCCGCCGAGGGCCGGGCTGGCGATGTCACGGATCTCGGTGTGGCCCTTGTCCTTGTACGTCGGGTCGGCGTCGAGCTTCGGGAGCTCCGCGATGGCGAGATCGAGCTGCGACTCGTCGAAGCCCTCGATGCCGGAGCCCGACGCGAGCTTGATGCCCTGAGCGTAGAACACGACGCTGGTGTGGGTGTCCTTGGCCAGGTCCTGGACGAACTTCCGATCGATCGCGCGGAGGCCGACGACCGCGCCGACGGGCGGCTGCGTGACGTCGTACTCCACGGGGCGCGCCGCGACGCGGTAGACCTGCCCGCCCCACACCCACGTGTCGTCGCGCAGCCAGCCGTGCAGCGCGTCGTTGACGGCCGAGTAGCCGCCGAGCTCGAAGTCCTCGAACTTCTCCGCCGCCGCGTAGCCCACCTGGGCCACCATGCGGCCGTCGCGATCGACGACGAAGATCGCGTCCGGCCGGTACTGCGCCGGGATCTTGTCGATCATGTTGCCCAAGGACTTCTTGGCGTCGTCCTTGGCCTTCTGTGGGATCTTGTCCTTGTCGCTCGTGGCGACCAGGCTGTCCTGGATGCCCTTGTCGAGCGACCCGACCATGAGCGCGTCGAGGCGGTGGCGCGAGTCGATCTGGAGCGCCCAGCGGACGACGTTGCTGTCGTCCGCGAGCGTCTCGTTGGTGGCTACGATGCTGCGGCGGTTGTACTGGCCGACCGCCATCATGGTGGCGTAGACGGCAAAACCGGCGAGCACCGCGAGGATGGCGTACCAGAAGCGCGAAACGATCATCATGGCGAGTGGACAGGCCTCACTTAGGTGCTTCGCTGCCTTCGAGGGTGAGCGGCTCCTTCAACTCGACGCCGCCGTGCGTGGCGACGACCTGGAGCGGCTTGCCTACCGGCTTGCCGTCGAAGAACGCTTTGAGGAAGTAATCGCCGGGAGGTAGGTCCCGGAAAGCGAAAGAGCCGTTGTGGCCGGGATAGACCACCTCGACCACCCCGGGGTCGACGACGACGAAGAAGCGCAGCGTCGGGAAGAGCTTGTCGCGGAACTCGAAGCGCCCGCCGTTGGCGGCCGTCCACTCGCGGTGCCCGGCGGAGGCCATCTCCTCGGCTTTGAACGAGTCGTTGCCGACCTGGTAGAGCCGGTGGGGGAACGGGTCGTGGTTCACGAACGAGAGCATCGTCCCGGGGGAGATGACGATGGTCGTCGGCACGGTGTGCCCGCCGGTGACCGTGATCTGGATGGGGTCGTGCTTCTGGGCCGTGCCCGTCGAGATGGCGGCGATGCAGATGTCGCGCGACGGGTTGGCGGCGAGCGCCCGGAACTCGGGCTTCACTGTGGGCGACGGCTCCCGCCAGGTGTAGCGATGCTCGGACTTTGCGATTTCCCCATAAACCGAGGGGATTAGCTTGTCGGCGCCGGCGATCTTGCCGCGCACCTGCCCGCCGTGAGCCGGGACTGCGAACGCGAAGGCGATTCCCAGAGCGAGCGCGACGACCCGACCGCTCCGCAGCCAATGACCTCTGTGCATGAATTTCCTCGTGGGCCCGCAGCCCTCGACAGCGCCGGAGCCCCGGCGGAGAACGTAGCTTGCCGGCGCGACGACTGTAAATCCCGTTCGGGGGCTTTTGGCCGCGTGGGAGTCGATCCTGGCCGGCCGTGGTCGACGGACGCGACGCACTGCAGAGGTCGGCCAGGGCCGGCCGGGGCGTGCGCTCGGATTTTGCCTCAGATCGCGCGGCGGAAGACCACGGTTCGCCGCTGATCGATGGGCACCGGGACGGCGCCCCCCAGCGGGAGGGTGACCCGCTCGCCGCCCCGGAGGGGCACGACGCGCGGCTCACCCGAAAGAGACCAGGTGGGGCCGTCCGTGTAGGGCCGGGCGTACGGGGCCGCAGGCCACAAGCCCACGGCCACGATCGCGTCCTCGCCGCTGCGCCCGAGGATCTCGACGCTCGCAGGCTTCTCGTCGACGCCTTCGATGATCGTGGGCTCGAAGCCTCGCGCCGCGAGGCGCCGCGCGAGCCCCACCAGCGCGAGCTCGACGCGGGCCCGCGCAGGGTCCTTCACCTCGGAGAGCGCGCTCATCCAGAACGGGAGCGGGCCGAACGCGGCCCCGCTCGGGACCTCGATGGGCGGCGGGCGCCAGCTCTGGCCGCGCGTCTGGACGCAGATCGTGTCCGGCGTGTGGTCGCTGAGCGGCGGCTCGCACTCGAACGCGGCCGCGCCCGACGAGTCCGGGACGAAGCTGCCCGTGCCGCCGACGGAGAACGCCACGACGCGCGCGGCGTCGGCCTGCGGGCCGTCGACGGCCTGGTTCGTCACCGCCGCCGGCTCGGGCACCACGCTCGCGCGGAGCGCGTCGGCGGCGAGCGCGCCTCGATCCTCGTCGCGGAGCCACACGCTCGCCAGGCCGAGCCCCGCGCCCGCGAGCTGCTCGCGCAGGCCGAGCACGCCGCCGATGCGGCGCGACGGCGACGCGACGACGAAGAGCGTCCCGCGCGCGCCCTCCGCGCCGCCGTGCTCGACCACGTACGAGGCCGCCTTCGCGTCGCACCACGCGATCGGTCCCGGGTGGTTGGGGATCGGCTTCTGTCCCGGCGGCGCCCAGAGGCCGAGCGTGTCACTAGCGTCCGTGCTCGCTGCGACGAAGCATCGCCCCTCCGCGGCCGCCGGCTCGACGAACGCAAACGGCAGCCGCGCCGGGGCGCTCGCGAGCGTCGCGAAGCCCGCGTTCGCGAGCCCAGGGTGCGCGTCGAGCCAGCTCTTGTCCGTGCCCTGCGGCGGGTAGCGGCGATCGCGCGCGAACGCCTCGAGCGCCTCGTCCGCGCAGGCCTCGCCGCCCGCGATCAGCGTCGGCGGGTCGGCGTCGAAATGGAACGGCAGCGCGCGAACGCCTCCGAAGGTGGCGCCCGGGACGAAGAGCGCGCGCACCGCCGATCCGGCGGGCACGGTCGCGACGAGGTCCTCGCCGCCGCAGGTGCAGACGAGCGCCTCGCCGGGCGCTCCGGCGGTGCCCGTCGGCCGTTCGATGCGCAGCTGCGCCGCGTGGGTGGCGAGGATTGCGTAGCAGCCGCCGGGCGCCGTCTGCACCTCGGTCCGGCTCTGCGACTCGAAGGTGCCGTGCGCGACCGGCAAGAAGCCCATGGCGAGGTAGCGCGCCTCCAGCGGCGCTACCTCGGACTCGACCGCGCGGCGCGCCGAGCGGGTCTTCGCCAGCGTCCAGCCGGCGACGCCGAGCAGCGCGACCGCGAAACCGCCGGCGAGCATGCGGAAGCGGCCACGCCTTCGTTCGGCCGCGGCCTTGGCCTCGTGCTCGCGGCGGCGCCTGGCCGCGGCCTCGGCCGCCTCACGCTCGGCGCGGACCCGCTCCGGGTGCCGACCGCCGAGGACGGACAGCGCTCGTTCGACCTCCGCCAGCTCCTCGTCGCCATCTCCCTGGCCGCTCACGGATCACTCGTCGACGATCGCAAGGCGCAGCGCGCGCATCTCGCCGGCACGCTCGTAGTCGACCCGCACCTCGCTGGCGACCGCGGTCGACTGGAACGCCTCCATGGCCTGCTCGGGCCGCTCGATCGGAAAGCCGTTCACCGCCGTCACGATGTCGCCCGGCTTGAGGTCGATGCCCTTCCAGCCGTCGCCATCGAGCTGGGCGATGCGGAAGCCGAAGAACCTGCCATTGCGCATCACCGGGTGGTCCACGTCGAAGGAGACGTACTGCAGGAAGCTTCCGAGCCCCGCCGAGATCGTCTGGAGGACGGCGGCGCGGCGAAGCTTGCCGGCGGGCGGCGGCAGCGGCACGGACGCGTTGGCGTCCACGGCGGCAGCCGGGGTGACGGGCTTCGCGCCCACGGAGGCGGTCCTGGCGCACCCCACGAGCGCGACGAGGGCGACGAGGGCGAAGCGCTTCATCCCATGAACCGTGCACAAACCGAGCACGGGTTGCAAGTTTCCGGCTGATCCAAGTCTTCGCAGACCTCAGCCGAACGCCGAGCCGTACGCCTGGTGGACTCGCTCGGCGACGGCGTCGACGGTCCCCGAGCCGTCGAGCACCAGGACGCGGTCGTTGGGCATGTGCCGCTGCAAGTCCTTGTAGAATACACTGAGCGCGCGCTGGACTTCGTTCTGCTCGTAGAGCTGCGCCGCCTCTCCGCGCTCCAGCCGGCGCGCCGCCGCCGTCTCCGGGGCGATGTCGAGCACGATGGTGAGGTCGGGCCGCCGGGCGTAGCGGTTGAGCGAGCGGATCCACTCCACCGCGTCCGCTCCGCCCTTGCCGCTGCTCACGCTCTGGTAGGCGAGGCTCGAGGCGTCGTAGCGATCGGAGATGATGACCCCGCCCTGGCGCACGAAGGGCTCGATCTGCGCCTCGACGTGGTCCATGCGGTCGCCGGCAAAGAGCAGCGCCATCGTCGCCCAGCCCGGGGCCAGCCCGCCCGCGCCCACGATGCGACCCTCGAGGATCTGCCGGATGATCACGCCGACGGGCCCGTCGCTCGGCTCGCGCGTCGTCCTCACGAGCACGCCCTGCGACTTGAGCCGCTTCGCGAGCAGCGCCGTCTGCGTCGTGGTGCCTGCCCCGTCGATTCCCTCGAGAACGATGAAACGCCCTGTGGCCATGGAGGCCGCGGATTAGCCGGCCTTCGCTCCCGGCGCAACGGGCAGCGGGCTCGGGTCCTCGCCGAGCACGGCGTTGTCGATGAGCCGCGTCTTGCCGATGCGGCACGCGATGGCCACGAGCGCCCGGCTCCCCGTGCCCGACGAAAATGCCTGCAGCGAGTCCGGGTCGACCACGCTCACGTAGTCGATCGTGTCCGCGCCCCGCTCGACCTCGGCGCGCGCCGCGCGCTCGAGCACCGTGGCGCTGCGCTCTCCCGCCGAGAAGGCCCGTGCGGCGCTCGAGAGGCCGCGGGCGAGGCAGAGCGCGCGCTCCCGCTCGGACGGGCTCAGGTAGGCGTTGCGCGAGCTCATCGCCAGCCCGTCCTTCTCGCGCACGATCGGGTGGCCCGCGATCGACACGGGCATGAAGAGGTCCCGCGCCATGCGGCGTACGATCGCGAGCTGCTGGTAGTCCTTGCGGCCGAACACCGCCGTGCACGGCCCGACGATCGAAAAGAGCTTCGCGACCACGGTGGCCACCCCCTCGAAGTGACCGGGTCGGAACGGTCCGCAGAGCCCGCTCGCGAGGGCGCCGGGGTGGACGCGCGTCTGCTCGCCCTCCGGGTACATCGCGCCGGGGTCCGGAGCGAAGACGACCTCGACCCCGCCCGGGACCGAAGCGAGCTTGCGCGCGTCGCCCTGGAGGTCGCGCGGGTAGCGCGAGAAGTCCTCGTTCGGGCCGAACTGCGTCGGGTTGACGAAGACCGACACGACGACGAAGTCGCCGTGCGTGCGCGCCTCGCGGACCAAGGCGAGATGTCCGTCGTGCAGCGCGCCCATCGTCGGCACGAACGCGACGCGCCAGCCGGCCGCGCGGGCCTGATCGCACGCGGCGCGCAGCTCGGACGGCAAGCGGACGAGCGTGGGTTCGGCGGCCGTGACCATCGCGCGGGAGCCTACCCCAACTTCGAGACGACGCGCGTGGCTCATGCTACAAGCGAGCGGATGCGACCTTATGGGGCGGTCGTTGCCGCAGCGCTCATGTTCGGGGCGCTCTCTGCTCGCGCGGATCCCACGCCGAGCGAGCTCGCCGCGGCGCGCGAGCTGTTCGCCCGCGCGGAGAAGGACGAGGACGCCGGCCGCTGGGCGGAGGCGCTCGACAAGGTGCGGCGCGCGTCCAGCGTGAAGATGACCGCCGGGCTGCGGTTCCACATCGCGCTCTGCGAGGAGAAGCTCGGGCAGCTCGTCGCCGCGCTCGCCGACTACACCGCCGCCGACCAGGCCGCACGCCAGGACAACAACAAGGACGTCATGGACGCCGTCGCGGAGCCGCTCCGCACGCTGCGCGCGCGCGTGCCGACGCTGACGCTCGACGTCCCCACCGCCGACGGCGCCGCGGTGTCGCTCGACGGCAAGCCCGTCCCTGCGGGCCTGTTCGGCGTGGCGATGCCCGTCGAGCCCGGGTCGCACCGCATCGAGGCGCGCGCCCACGGCAAGAGGCCGGTCTCCTCGGAGGTCACCCTCAAGGAGCGCGACGCGCAGACCACGTCGATCAAGTGGGTGGACCTGCCGAAGCTGCCGGCGGAGACCGAGACCGGGGCGCAGGCGTCCGGCTCGGAGGCGCCGCCGCCCACCGACGAGGGGAAAGCGTCCGGCGGAGTGAAGGGCGGGGCGATCGTCGCCACCGTCTCGGCCGCGGCGCTCGTCGGCTTCGGCGTGGGCGCGTTCTTCGCGGCCGACGGGGCCGACGCCAACCTGCGGGCGCAGTGCCCGACGCTGACCGACTGCAGCGGCCTGCGCACCGAGGTGCGGGCCTGGGACGCGGTCGCGCTCGCGAGCTGGATCGCCGGGGCCGGCCTGGCCACCGTGGCGGTCGTGCTCTGGATCAGACCCTCCCACGCCGCGGCCCCGAGCAGCGCGCGGCTCGAGGTGCGTCCGGGCGGGCTCGCGCTCACGGGGACGTTCTGATGCGCCGTCGCGCCTTGGCCATCGCGCTCGCGTCCGCGAGCCTGCTCGCGGCCGCCGCGTGCGTGGACCTGTTCCACTCCACCGACGTGCAATCGCTCTGCGACGTCGACGCGAACGCGCCCGGCTGCGCGAGCGACGGCGGGGACGGCGGCGCGGTCGATCTGTGCGCGCCGGACACGCCCACCGCGGAGGCATGGGCCGAGCGCGCGTGCGCATGGCTCGCGGCCTGCGAGGATCCGATCGGCCAGAACGTGACCGGCGAGTGCATGGTCAACGCGCTCATGGCCTACAACTGCGGGGCCAACCCCAACCGGCGCCCTCTCGGCGCGGCGCGCGACTTCTGGCTTTGCATGCAGAACGCACAGAACGCGCCGAGCTGCGCCGCCGTCGCCGCGTGCGTCTTTCCGAACAAGACGCCCGCCTGCAAGAGCGGGGGCTTCATCGGCTGCAGCCAGACCCCGAACGCCAACGTCGATACGCGCACCGAGTGCAACGCCGCGGGGCCCGCGCACGGCGAGAACTGCGTCGCCTACGGCCAGACCTGCGACTCGCTCGACCGCGACGCCTCCAACGACAATGCGCTGTGCGTCGGCGCGGCAGGGCGCGCGTGCACGCAATCGAAGTGCACCGGCACCGATCTCTCGCTCTGCGACGACGCGGGCGTCGACCGCGGCTACGACTGTGCGCTCCTCGGAGGTGGCGGATGCCTCTCGACGGGCGTCGTGCCGGCATGCCGGCCCGGCGGCGACGCGGGCCTCTGCCTCTCGTCGGGAGCGATCAGCTGCACCGCCGGAGGCGTCGCCCAGGGCTGCGCGAGCGGCTACAAGGAATCGGTCGACTGCAACGCCATCAGCGGCCCCTCGAGCTGCGCGCCGCTCGTCGACGGCGGCGCGGGCATCACGCCACTCGCCGCGTGTCAGGCCACCGGCGGCTGCACCGGCGACACGTGCGCGGTGGACAAGCTCGTCGCGTGCGTGCGGGGCCGCATCGCCACCATCGATTGCACCGGCCTCGGGCTCAAGCCCTGCAGCAACGCCATCGCCACGATCGAGGGCAACCGCTCGGCGTGCACGCCACCGTGATCGCGATCGCGCTCGCCGTCAGCGGCTGAGGGCGGCGTCGAGCTGGGCCTTGGCGAGGGCGTCGGCGGCGCTCGCGCTCTCCATGTCGTCCTTGCCGTGACGGCTCGAGCGGTGGACCGCGGGCGGCGGGGCCGGCGCGCGCTCGGCGACCTCGGCGCGCTCCCCGCGGGGCGCGGGGGCTTCGACGTGGTGGACGACCGGCCTCGGCGCGGCCGCGACCACCTTCGCCTCGACCCGCGCTTCGACGGGCTTGGCCACGATCACCTTCGGGGCGTCGACCGTCGTCGGCGCGACCTGGGCGGGTTGGGCGGGAGCGGCCTGGGGGGCAGCGGCCGTGTCGGCGGCGCAAGACGGCGCCTGCGCCGCGTGGGCCGGTTGGACCGGAGCGGCCTGGACGGGCTGCACGGCTTGCTGCGCCGCGGCCCCGGGGCGCGCGACGGCGGCCGCGACCACCTCCGGCGCCTGGGCGGCGGCCGCAGCCTTCGCCACGTCGGCGGTCGCGTGCTGCGACGGATCGACGAGCGCGGCGGCGGCGGCGAGGCCTTCACCGCGCGCGACGAACGCGGCGACCAGGCCGGCGAAGACACCGACCGCGACCAGGCCAGCGGCCCAGGCCATCGTCGGCCGGCGAAGCTTGCGGAGGTCCGTCGTGCCGCTGAGCGACGACGTCATGCTCAGATCGACCTGGCGGCCCGCCGACGCGTTCGGGTCCACGGCGGCGACCGACCTGGGCGGCTCCTCCACGCGGAGGCTCGACGGCGGGGGCGGCGGGGCCCAGTGGCTCGACGAGGACGGCAAGTCGTCCACGTCGTACTGGCGCTGCGAGCTCGTGCTCATCGAGAGCAGCGGGCGCGAAGACGGGTGCATCTCGGTCGGGGCGTCGTCGTCGAAGCGAGGGGCCAAGCTCCGCGGGATGTGCGGCATCCGCAGATCGGAGCGGGGCGGAGGGAAGGAGCTCGCACGCTTGTCCATGCGCACGACGGTCATCTCTTCGTCGCCGAAGCTCGCGGAGGTGATGGGGGCCCGGAAGCTGGGGGGCCGGACGCTCGGAGGCCGGACGCTCGGAGGGCGAACCGGGGGCAGCTCGATCGGCTCCAGCTCCTCCGACAGAATCTCGATGCTGCTGTTGACGCGGGCTCGCTTGTGGAAGGGCAGCACTACAGCCTCCTTGGATAGCCTGCCTATATGCACGAGCCGGTCCATGGGGCACGGATGCTCTCTCAAATACTAAGTGCCTTGAATGACACAAGTAATCTCAATGTAGGAGAAAGTGAGCGCACGTCGCCTACCGTTCGGGTGGCCCGCGCTTGGGGGTCGGACGATCCACTTCGCTGTCACAGGGCGGAGAACAAACGCGACCCCCCCATCGTACAAACGAATGGGACTACAATCCTAAGGCGCCTCGCCTCCCTGCCGACCCAAGAACCCATGCCCGAAGCCCCGTCGAGCCCCCCAAACCGCCCCTCCAACGCTCGATTCGAGGCGCTCTTCCAGCGCTGGGCCGGGCGCGTGCGGTGGCGCCTCGCGCTCCGGCACCTGCTGACGGGCGCCGCGATCGGCGCGGCCATCGCGGTGATCCCCGCCGGAATCGCCTGGAAGACTCGCCACGGAACCTACCGGCCCTTCGCAGCGCTGACCGTCGTGGCGGGCATGGCCGGCGGGATGGTCGTGGCGCGGCGGCGGCGATGGAGCGAC
>DATIQP010000651.1:0-8277 GCA_035470765.1 Polyangiaceae bacterium
GTCCAGCGCGTAGGACGGCTGGAACGGCGGCAGGAACCGGGCCACGTCCTTCTCGTCCGGGATCGCGAACGGCATGTAGGTGTGCGAGAGCAGGTACCCGTCGTAGCACACCATCACCGGGATGCTGGTGGCCTCGGCCACGCGGAACGCCTTGAGCGTGTCGTCGATGATCTGCTGGTGGTCGCAGGAGTACATCTGGATCCAGCCGGTGTCGCGCTGGGAGATGGAGTCCTGATGGTCGTTCCAGATGTTCCAGGGCGCGCCCACGGCCCGGTTGGCCACGCACATGACGATGGGCAGGCGGGCGCCGGCCGCCCAGTGCACCTGCTCGTGCATGTACAGGAGTCCGTTGGCGCTGGTGGCGGTGAAGGCGCGCGCGCCGGCCGAGCTCGCGGCGATGCAGACGGCCAGGGCCGAGTGCTCGCTCTCAACGGGCACGTAGCGGGCGTCCATCTCGCCGGCCTCGATGAACTCGGAGAGCTTCTCGGTGAGCGCCGACTGCGGGCTGCTCTTCGACGTGAACAACGTCTTCGTCAGCGCCTACAACCACGGCTTCGACCCGGCCGAGTTCATCGACGCCGTCCCGGCCGATCGCGTCGTGCAGATCCACCTCGCAGGCCACCAGGACCGTGGCGCTTACCTGCTCGACAACCACGGCGACCATGTCCGACGCGAGGTGTGGGCGCTCTACGAGAGAGCCATCCGCCGCGTCGGCGCGGTCTCGACGCTGATCGAATGGGACGAGAACATCCCGGCGTTCGAAGTGCTCGCTCGCGAGGCGGCGCTCGCCGCCGAGCACCGTGATCGGACGCTCGATCCCGCGCCGGCCGTCGCCGCGGAGGCCGCGCCGTGAGCCTCGCCGAGCTGCAGAGTCTGCTGGCCGACGCCCTCGTCGAGCCCGACTCGATCGCGCGCTCGCCCGCCTGGGCCCTCGCGGCGGCGGGGGCCGTCGGCGGAAGCGCGCGGATGAAGCCCGTCGAGCAGCTCGACGTCTACCGCGAGCAGTTCTGGTTGCGCCACGTCGCGTGCGTCGCGGAGGACTATCCGGCGCTCGTTGCGTTGATGGGGCAGCAGCCGTTCGAGGCGCTCGTCGCCGAGTACCTCGGCGCGCACCCGCCGGCGGACTTCTTGCTGCGCAACCTCGGCGCAGGCCTCGCGGAGTTCCTCGTCGCGCGCCGTCCCGACGATCCGCTGCTCGCCGACCTCGCGCGCGTCGAATGGGCGTTCATCGACGCGTTCGACGCCGCCGACGCTCCGCCGCTCGACCCGAACGCCGTCGCGGCGATCCCGGCGGACGCGTGGCCCGCGGCGCGCCTGGTGCTCCACCCGTCGTTGCAGCGCCTGCGGCTCGCGCACCCCGCACACGAGGTGCGCGCGGCCTTTTGCCGCGCTCCGCGCGAACCGCTCGCGCGAGTGTCGCCCGCGGCGACGCACCTCGTCGTCTATCGCGACGCGCGAGAGCTGCGCCCCCACCAGTGGACGCTGGACGCGCTCGCGTCTTGCCTGCTCGACCGACTCGCCGCGGGCGAGCCCCTGGGACAGGCGGCCGACGCGCTCGCCACGGAGAGCGGCCGCGGCGAAGAGGTGCAGGCCCAGATCGGCGCGTGGTTCACGCAGTGGGCCGCGCTCGGCTGGATCTCGCGCGTCGAAGTGGAACAGTCGGCGTGCAGGTAGCACGTCGACATTCGCCTGCGCTCGGCTAGTGCTGCGGCCCGTGAGGGTGGAAGTTGAACGGGTAGTGCGCGCTCGTCTCGACGCCGCGCGGGCTCGCAGCCCACGGGATCTTTCGGATCACGTCTCCGATGCACTTGATGAGGCCAGGCTCGTGGATGTCGCTCTTCGACGCGTCGACGCCTGTCTCGGTCACTTTCCCCTTCGGATCGAGCTTCCAGGTGATGTCGAGGTTGCCCTCGATGCCCGGGTGCGTCTTGACCGCGGCGTCGTAGCAGGCGCGCGCCTCGTCACGGTGTGACTTGATGATGGTGATGATGTCCTCGGGCGAGCGACCTGGATCGTGATGCTTGGGGTCGATGCCCTGCGAGGGCGTCGAGGTCCCCTGCACCGTGACGGTCGCGTTCGACGTGAGCTTGCTGCCCTGCAGCTCTCCGGCGTCGCCCACGAGCACGGTGGTGGTGCTCGCCGGACCGGCGTCGGCCGCCTCGGTCGCCGCTCCGCTGCTGCTGCTGCTGCTGCCCCCATCGGGCGTGGCGCCCTGCGGGTTCTCCGCGGGTTTTTCTCCGCCACCGCAAGCCAACAGCAGCGCCAGGGGAAACATCGAAACGACGAAGCGACGCATGGCAACCTCCATGTGGGGCCAAGCTACACCAACTCGACGTCCTCCGTGCGACGTGCTTCGATCGGTGTGGTGGCAACGAACGCGCCGGACCCCCAATCGACGCGTGCCCAGACGGCCTTTGCGCCGCTCGGCCGCGCCGGCAAGTACGAGCTGTTGCTCGAGCTCGCCGCGGGCGGCATGGCCACGGTCTTCTTGGCGCGGCCTTTGGACGGGGAGGTGCTGCACGCGGTCAAGCGCATGCACAAGCACCTGGCGAGCGACAAGATGTTCCTCACGATGCTGCTCGACGAGGCGCGCCTCGCTTCGGCCATCAACCACCCGAACGTCGTCCGCGTGCGCGAGCTCGGCTTCGAGACGGGCGAGCCGTTCATCGTCCTCGACTACGTCGAGGGGTGCGCGCTCTCGGACCTGCGCAAGGAGCTCTCGGCCGCCGAGCGCGCGCTCGGCACCAAGGCCGCGGTGCGCATCGTGCTCGACGCGCTCGCCGGCCTGCACGCCGCACACGAGCTGAGGGACGAAGCCGGGAAGGCGCTCGGCATCATCCACCGCGACATCAGCCCCCACAACGTCCTGGTCGGCATCGACGGCGCCGCGCGCCTGACGGACTTCGGCATCGCGAAGGCCGAGGACCGCCTGCAGGTGACGCGCACGCACGAGGTGAAGGGCAAGCTCGCCTACCTCGCGCCCGAACGCCTCGACAAGCGCCGCACGTGCACGCGCCAGAGCGACGTCTTCTCGATGGCGGTGGTGCTCTGGGAGTGCCTCGCCGGCCGCCGCTTGTTTCGCGGCGAGGAGGCCATCGACACGCTCGAGGAGGTGCTGCACGCGCCCATCCCGCGGCTGCGGCAGCTCGGTGCCAACGTGCCGCCCGGTCTCGACGAGGCGCTCGCTCGCGGCCTCTCGCGCGATCTCGACGTGCGCTACAAGACCGCCGCCGAGTTCGCGATGGCCATCGAGCGCGGCGCGGGGCGCGGCAACGTCGGCTCCGAGCGTGACGTCGCCGAGGTCGTCGAGGTGGTCTTCGGCGGCCGCCTGCGCCTTCGCCACCAGCAGCTGCGCGGCGTGCTCGGCCCGGAGCTCGCGAGCCGGGTCCTCGTCGCCTCGAACCTCCTCGAGCGCCCGGCCAGCACGACCGAGCCGCTCGTCGCGAGCCCGAACATGCTCGCGGCCGTCGCGCCTGCCGCGCCCACGCAGCGCTACGCCTTCGGAGGCCTCAAGGACATCCCCCTGCGGCGCGAGCGAAAATGGCTCGTGCCGCTGGTCGTCGGCGCGGGCACGGGGCTCGTGGTCGGGACGATCGGCATCGCCCTCCTGGCCCACCACGACTCGAGGCCCGGGCCTACCCCCACCGCGGTCGCTACCCCGGTCTCGCACACCCTCCAGACCGTCGAGATCACCGCTCCGATCGATCCCGTGCCTTCGGATTCCTCGGCGGCAGCGTCGCCGAGCGCCTCGTCGTCGGAGCCGTCCGAGGAGATCGAGATCGACACGTCCGGGTCGTCGCCGGGCTCGGCTCCTCGTTCCGGCCCGGGCACGCGGCACGCCCGGCCTCTCGGGACGGTCCACAACGGCTTCACCAAGCTCCGATGAAGCGCGCGCTTTTTCTTTCCGTGCTCGGAGCCGTCGCCGTGGCCGCCGCCTGCTCCGATCAGCCGATCAAGGCGTGCCGCAACATCCCCGCGGGTGGCTGCCCGCTCGCGGGCGGCACCGAATGTCAGGATCCGACCTGCACCGCGGCCTACGCCTGCGACGAGACGAACGGGACCTGGGTCTTCGATCACGCCTGCCTGCCGCAGGACGGCGGGAACGTGCAAGATGCAAGCAACGACGCGGCCGACGCCGGCGCCTTCGACGCGAACATCGACGCTCCGCCCGGCGCCTTCGGCGGGCCCGGTTGCATCACGCTCCAGCCCCCCGACTGTCCCCTCGGCATCGCGCTCACGTGCAGCGCCGGCTGCTGCGGCTGCACCGACCTCTGGGTGTGCAACGACGGCGGCTGGGACCCGTGGGGCACGTGCAGCGACGACGCCGGCATCGTGCACCCCTAGGAGCTCGTCTCGTCAGCTCGCCTTGAGGAACGGCGCCCACTCGTCGAAGCGCGACGGCTGCGCCATCAGGATCTGCACCGTCATCGTCCACTTCGGCCGGAAGGGCTTGCGCTGCAGGCGCATGTTCGCCTCCTCCGGCGTGCGCCATCCCTTGCGCAGGTTGCAAACGCGGCACGCGGTCACGAGGTTCTCCCACGTGTCCGCCCCGCCGCGCGAGCGCGGCAGCACGTGGTCGATGTTCAGGTCGCGGACCGGCGGGCGCTTGCCGCAGTACTGGCACTGGTGTGCGTCGCGAAGCATGAGGTTGCGCCGCGTGAGGCGCACGGTCGCGCGCGGCGTTCGATCGTAGCGGTGCAGGTGGAGCACGCGCGGGACGCGCAACGTGCCTCCCACGATGGGGAGCACGTCGTCCTTCTCGCGGACGGGCAGGCCGCGCCAGAGCTCGAAGTCGTACGCGTCGCCCAACTCGTCGAGGGCGTGCCCAGCCCCGCCATAGAGCAAGACGAAAGCGCGCTTCGCAGTCGTGACCTGCACGGGCTCGAAGTAGCGGTTCAGCAGCAGTACGGGCTTGGCAAGGACGTCGGTCATCACGATGCGATTGCCAGTCGCAATGGAAACGATAGCACTTTGTGAGGGGTGCGAAACCTCGGCGGCATTGACGCCCGGCATTCCGCCGCTACCATTTCGGGCATGACAGATTCGAAGGACGAGCGCCCCCCCGAGGAGCGCGGCGTCGAGGTGCCGCTGCGCCGGCGCCGGGCGCAGGCTCCGGAAGCGGGCAAAAAGGGCGTGTATCTGGCGGTTGGCCTCGTCTTGGCCGCGGGCGCCATCGTCGCCATCGTCCTGACGATGATGAACGGTGCCATCTACTCCAAGACGGTGGACGTGCTGCTCGCCAACAAGGGCCGCTTCATGAACCGGCCGGTGCGTGTCGAGGGTAGCCTGGTGCACGGGACGCTCAACCACGCGCAGCCCTGCGAGTACGACTTCACCATCGCCACCCGGGGCGTCGAGCTGCCGGTGCGCTATCCGCAGTGCGTCGTCCCGGACACCTTCCGCGACGTGCCCGACATGGACGTCTCCGTGACGGTGGAGGGTTCTCTCAAAGCGGACAACACCTTCGAGGCGACGAGCGTCCTGGCGAAATGCCCCAGCAAGTACGAGATGAAGAACCGCGCCTCGCACGGCGAGCAGATGCCGCACGCCTCGCTGCCGAACAACTGAGCGCTTCCGATGGCGGAGCCCGTCCCGTGGCTGAGTGACTTCGCCAACCGGGCGAGCCTTAGCTACGAGCCCGAGCCGGACGAGCGCTGGCTGCGCGTGTGGGAGCCGTACGTCACGCTCCGCACGCCGATCCGCTACGAGCACGCGCTCTCCGCGACCGGGACGACGAGCGCGATCACCATCGCGCGCTTCGTGCTGGCCCCCCGGGCCGGCTACGCCGTCGGCGACGAGGCGTGGATCGCCATCGGCCAGGACGACCGCCTGCGCGGGCCGGCGAAGGTGGTCGCCGCGACCTCCGACGCGGGCCCGATCTTCCGCGACGACGCGATCCCTCTGCCGCGGCGCTGGACGGCCGACCCCGACTTCGACGCGGTCTTTGCCACGTTCGCGGAGTCCGACGAGGCGGTCCGCGCGATGCTCGGGCCGAGCCTGAGGCGGCTCACTCTCGGCTGGCGGACGCCCGTGCACTTCGAGGTGCGCGCCGGCGGCTTCGTCGTCGCTCCGGTCGCCCTCAAGCCCGACCCGACCTCGCTCGCCTGGCTGATGGACGCCGCGCGCGTGTTCGCCAACAAGGCCGCCAAGGCCAGCTGAGGCCCTCGACGAGGATTTGGGGTTTGGCGCGAAGGCGCCTATGCTACGGGCCTTACCGGAGACTTGGGATGCGAGTGACGAGGCTTCAACACAAAGCTCTGCTGGCCTTCTTGCTCGGGGTTGCCATCGCCGTCCCGGCCTTTGCGCAGCAGCCTTCGCGCGCGCTGTCGGAGTACCCGGCGTGCCCGGATCCCCCGCCGAAGCTGACGCCGGTGGAGCAGGAGGCCGCGCACGCGTCCTTCAAGGTCGGCGCCGAGGCCTTCAAGGACAGCGACTACCAGAAGGCCATCGACAACTTCAAGGACGCCTTCCGGCGCGACTGCAGCAAGGTCTCCCTGCTCGATTTCATCGCGCGCTCGTACGAGGGCAAGGGCGACCGGGCCGAGGCGGTGCACGCGCTCGAGGTCTACCTGCAGCGCAACCCCAAGGCCGACGACGCCGACACCATCCAGAAGCGCATCGCCAACCTGAAGGCGCAGATGGGGGCGAGCGCGGGCACGGCGACGGCCCCGACCGACACGGCCACGGCGACGACGACCGCGACCGCCCCGACGGTCACCGCGACCGCCACGAGCACCGCGCCGCCGCCCGAGGAGACGGGCGGGCACACGGCGCTGCCCTGGATCGTGATGGGCGTGGGCGTCGTGGCAGTCGGCGTGGCCATTCCGGTGGGCCTCATCGGAGCAAACAAGCAATCGTCCGCCCGCGCCGGGTGCACCGGCTCGGGGGGCGTCCTGGTCTGCGACCCCGTGTCCGTCACCCCGTCGGGTCAGGACCGATCGAGCCTGAGCAGCACCGGCGCCGCGATGGGAACGACGGGCTGGATCCTCGGCTCGGTGGGCGTGGCGGCGATCGCGGGGGGCCTCATCTGGCACTTCCTCGAGCCCTCGGCCAAGAAGACCGCGCTCGCGCCGGTCCTGGCCCCCGGCTACGGCGGGCTCTCGCTCACCGGCGTATTCTGAGCGCCGATCGCGCCCGCTAGGCGTTCCAGAGCAGCTGATCGTAGCGCTCGGCGAAGCCCGCCCCGAAGGCGCGCGCGATCATCTTGCCCCCGCGACCGTGGGTGCGCACGACGTCGGCGACCTTGCGCGCTGCGACCACGTTGGCGGACGCGTCCACCGCCGCGGTGGCGCGGTCCACGCCGTCCAGGTACCGCTCGACGTAGCGCAGCAGCGCGTACGCGAGGACGCTTCCGCGGCCCGGGCTCGCGGCGACCTGCGCGCCGGCGCCCGACGAGATGGCGTTCATCCACTCGGGCACGCGCTGCCGCCGCACGGCGCTCGCGACGGCCGCGTCGAGCGTCTGCGAGAGCGGCTTGCGGAACAGCACGTCGAACTCGCCGTTGGCCCCGGGGCCGCACGCGTCGAGGTACGCGCGGGTGGTTGCCGAGGGCAGCACGCGCACGTCGGCGAGCAGGATCGGCGCGTCGAGCTCCGGCTTGGGATGGATGGTGACGACGAGGCTGCTGAAGACGGGACCCGCGCGGACGTGGGAGACCACCGCCCGTGCGATGCGCTCGCCGGCGAAGGCCTTGGTCGCCATCTCCACCAAGAACAGCCCGTGCGCGTGGGCGAGCTCGGGGTCGATGGGCGTCGAACGAAGCCCGCGGCCGTGGAGCAAGCCGTCGATCTCCGCGAACGTCGCGCCGAAGTCGATGTGCGCGCGCCGCGTGGGGAGCAGAAGCGAGCTGAGCATGAGGGCGAGCTTCTTACCTTGCCCGGGTGGGCCTGGGGAAGTAGCGTGACGACGAATGACGGCGCCGGAGCGCCCTTACGACCCTCTTTCCCCCGTGCGCGTGCTCGGGCGCCGCGATGCGGGCGGAGGGATGACGCTCTTCGCCCTCGAAGTGCCGGACGCGCTGCGCGACAGCTACGAGCGGCCCGGCCAGTACGCCTACTTCGAGCTCGGCGCGGAGCAGGGCTTCTTCGTCCTCGCCAGCCGGGAGAAGCACGCGCCCTGGGAGGTGCTCGTGCGCGGCGGCGGGGGCGTGGCCGACGCGATGCTCCAGGCGCCCGACGGCGTCGCCTTGGGCGCCACCCCGGCCCTCGGCCACGGCTTTCCGATCGAGCAAGCGCGCGGCAGCGCCGTGATGGTCGTCGTCACCGCCGGGTCCTTCGC
>DATIQP010000652.1:0-7652 GCA_035470765.1 Polyangiaceae bacterium
GACCTGATCACGCCTTTTTCGCGCATCCACGCCTTCCACGACGTCATCCACGACAAGGGCGGCACCGACCTTCTCGGCGCCGCCGACGTGAGCGCGTGGCACGGGATGATGTCCACCGTCGTCGCGGCCGGCAACGGCGCGCTCTCCGGCGGGCGCTTCAAGTAGCTCGCGCCCGACATGGGCCTGGTGCTCGTGAAGGCCGGCACGCTGCAGCGCGTCCACCACGACGACATCGCCCGCGCGATCGAGTGGGTTCTCGTCAACCGCGCGCGCTTCGACATCCGCATCCTCAACATCTCGTGCGGCGGCGACTACGAGGTCAGCTACCTGCACGACCCGCTCAGCCGCTTCGCCGAGGCGTGCGTGCGCGCGGGCATCGTCGTCGTCTGCGCCGTCGGAAACTCGGGGCATCGTCCCGGCTACGTCGTCCCGCCGGCGAGCGTGCCTTGCGTCATCAGCGTCGGCGGCATCGACGACGAGGGCAACCCCCACCTCGGCCGCGTCATGGCCTACCGCTCCTCGTACGGCCCCACGATCGACGGCATCCAGAAGCCGGAGATCGTCACCCTGGCCGACTGGATCCCCGCCCCCATCCTGCCCGAGACGCCGACGCACAAGCAGATCGGTCTGTTGCACCGCCTCTCGCAGACGCCCGACGAGCGCCTCCACGCCGTCATCGGCGAGAACCAGGGCATCTTCCCCGCGCTCGACGAGGCCAGGGAGCGCCCGGCGTACCTCATCCGGCAGATCATCAACGCCGGCCTGCACGACGAGAAGGTCATCGACGAGCACTACAAGATGGTCGACGGCACGAGCTTCGCGGCGCCGATCGTCTCGAGCGTGGTGGCTCAGATGCTCGAGGCGAACCCGGCGCTGACGCCGAGCGAGGTCAAGCGCATCCTCATCCAGACGGCGCGCCGCGTCCCGCAGATCGACTTCGACCGGCAAGGGTGGGGTACGGTGCAGCCGAAAGCGGCCGTCGAGCGCGCGCTCGAGCTGCGCAAGTGAGCGAGCGATAGAGATCGGCTATCCTGGCGATCCATGGACCAGGCCGAGGCCTACGCGGCGGACGAAGAGATCGAAGCCGCGAAAAGTCGCATCGGGCAGACGCTCGGTGGCAAATGGCGCCTCGACTCCTTGATCGGGGTCGGCGGCATGGCCGCGGTCTATGCGGCGACCCACAAGAACAACCTGAAGCACGTCGCCGTGAAGGTGCTGCACGCCGAGCTCCAGCGCCACGAGACCGTGCGTACGCGATTTCTCCGGGAGGGCTACGTCGCGAACAAGGTCGGCCACCCCGGCGCGGTGTCGGCGATCGACGACGGCATCGACGACGACGGCTCGGTCTACCTGGTGATGGAGCTGCTGAACGGCCAGTCGCTCGCCCAGCGGCTCGACGGAGCCGGCGGGAGGCTCCCGCCGCGCGAGGTGCTCACGGTCGCCGACGGCCTGCTCGACGTGCTCGCTGCCGCGCACCTGCAGAACGTCGTCCACCGGGACCTGAAGCCCGACAACGTCTTTCTGACCGACGACGGCACCGTCAAGGTGCTCGACTTCGGCGTGGCCCGTGTGCTCGACGCCCGCGGCGAGGCGAAGACGCGCACCGGGGTCGTGATGGGCACGCCCGAGTACATGCCGCAGGAGCAGGCTCGCGGCCGCTCGGAGCTCATCGACGGGCGCACGGACCTCTGGGCCGTGGGCGCGATCATGTGGAGGTTGCTCGCGGGCCGCTACGTTCACGTGGCCGACACGCAGAACGAGGTGCTCCTGCTCGCGATGACGGAGCCTCCCAAGCCGCTCGCCGAGATCATGCCGGACGTCTCGCCGAAGATCGCCGCGATCGTCGATCGTGCGCTCGCCTACGAGCCGAAGGACCGCTTCCCGGACGCCGAGTCGATGCGCGAGGCAGTGAAGGAGGCGATGGCGTCGCTCGATGTGCAAGACGCCAAGGCCACCCTGGTGTCCTCGCCGTCGTCGGCCAAGGCCGGCAGCGCCCCCGGTGACGATGACGACGTCGACGACGCCGCCGCGACGATCCCGGTGAGCGATTTCGCTCGGCAGAAGACCTCGCCCGCGATGGGCGAGGAGCAAGCCGACCCGCTGCTCGGACGCGCTTCCGCGCCGAGCGAGCCCGGCGCGAGCGACTCCTCGCCCCACGCGCGCGCCGTCAGCATGTCGAAGCCCAACCTCTGGGTGCACACGAAGGCGACGCCGCCCGAGCCGCCCCGCGAGCCGAAGAAGCGGCGGCCGCTGCTGCCCATCGCGCTCGGCGTCGTCGTGCTCGCGGGCGCCGGCATCGGCGTGGCGTACGCGTGGCCGCGCTGGCACGGGCAGAGCCCCGTCGCGAGCGGCTCGTCGTCGGCCGCGAACGTGGTGGGCGGTCCCGCCGCCGCGGACGATCCGGATGCCGACGTCGACGGCGGCGAGGACGAGTTCGAGGCGGACGACGAGGACGCGGGCGCGAGCGCGCCTTCGGCGTCCCCGGGCGCCGTGAAGCCGGCGACCAACCCGGCCGCTCACCCGGCGGCGACGCACACCCGGCCGCACACGACGAAGAAGAAGAAGCACCGCTGAGAGAGCGGCGAGGCCTCAGGACAGGCGCGAGTAGCTGGGCTGCGAGGCGCGGATCCCCACGGCCTCCAGCGCGAGGGTGATCGGTGCCACCACGGCCCGGAGCCGGTCGGGCACCGCGTCGAGCCTCGCGAGCAGCGAGGCCTTGGACACGAACACCTCTTCGCGGCGGTCGCCGGCGAGCGAACGCTTGAGCACGAGCTCGGTGGCGCTGAGCGAGTGCGTCGCGATCTCCCGCGCGATCGGCGCCATCACCCCGACGAGGCGCTCGACGACCAGCCACGGCTCGTGCTTCTCCCACAGCGGCGCGTCGTCGAGCGTGGCGTCGACCAGGCGCTTGCGCATCGGCGCGAGCTCCTTGGCGACGGCGAGCAGCGTCTTGTGGAGATCGAGCATCTTGGCCGCGTCCGCGTCGCTCAGATCGTAGGGGGCCTCGGTGGTGCCCGGCCGCGCGAGCTGGAAGCGCGAGGTGAGCAGATCCACGTCGACGTCGAATCCGCCGCCCTCGCCGTCGGCGTCCGCGCGCAGCTGCATCGTCATGCTCGTCGCGCCGATGGTGAGGTCGGTGACGAAGAAGCGATCGAGCCGCTGGGGCCGCAGCTTGATCTCCTTGCGGAGCCACCCGGTCAGCTCCGGCGCCTGGACCTCGATGCGCGCGAGCTTCTCGAGGCGGACGACGCGCCCGAGCGCGTGACCCGGAGGGATCTCGAGCTCGAGGTGCCAGCGCAGGCCGTAGTCCACGACGCCGCCGAGCCGTGAGGTGTAGCGCTCCCCGCTGCCGCGCCGGAGCTCGAGCGAGAGCACGGCGCCGGGCAGATCGTGCCGCAACAGCAGACCCTCGAAGGCCTTCGCGCAGCCCTCGCGAGCCGACTTTTCCCGCCCCGGCAGGGCCTCGAGCTCCCGTTCGAGCGTCGATCGAACGGCCGCCGTCTCGGCGAGCGCCGCGGACGCGAGGTCTTCGACCGATCTTGCGGCGAGGCGCGCGCTCGGCGAGTCGGGCCCGCCGATGGGGGCGAGCGCGAGCGCGTCCTTCGCGATGGCGACGAGCCCGTCGAGCCGCTCGATCTCCTCGGCTGCCTCGCGCGGAAGGCGCTCGACGTCTTCGCGGGCTCGCGTCACGGCGTCGTCGAACACGAGCAGCTGCGCCGAGACGTCGAGCGCGTCTCCCAGGAACGCGAGGAAGTTCGTCTGCAGCGACGAGGGCATGGAGTCGCCGTAGAGGAACGCCAGGCGCTGATCGGCCTCGTCCCCGAAGGCAACGCGCACCGGAGCGAGGCCCCGCGTGCTCACGGGAGGCCGCACGATGATCGTGCTCCCCGTGAACCGCCGGAGCTCCTGGCGAAGCGTCTGCTCGATGCTCTCGACGAGCCCGGCGCAGGCGCCCGTGCCGAAGGGCGCGATCGCGGCTGCGAGCTGGGCGACGTCGGGGAATCGCTCCGCGGGATCCTGGCTCAGGCAGCGCATCAGGGCCGCGTCGAGCTCGGCGGGGATCTCCGGACGGAGCGTCCGGGCGGAGGCGGGCGGGCCGCCCAGCACCGCCGCGAACGTCTTGCCGACTCCGTCGGCCTCGAACGGCGAGCGCCCGGTCAACAGCTCGTAGAGCACCACGCCGATCGACCAGATGTCGGTCCGCGGATCGACGAGCTCGGCGTCGCGCACCTGCTCGGGCGACATGTACATCGGCGAGCCGACCGTCTGCCCGCGGGCGATGAAGCGCGCCTCGTCGACGAGCTTGGCGATGCCGAAGTCGAGGATCTTGATGAGCATCGTGCCGTCGGACTGCTGGGCGAGGAAGAGGTTCGCCGGCTTCAGGTCGCGGTGGATGACGCCGAGCACGTGGGCGTGCGCGAGGCCCTGGAGCGCCTGGAGCACGTGGTCGACCGCGTCCCCGATCGGAAGCTGCTTGTACGCGGCCAGCAGCTCCTCGAGATCGCAGCCCTCGAGGCGCTCCATGACGATGTACGGCAGCCCATCCTCGAGCGTGCCGACGTCGATGACCCGCGCAACGTAGATGCTGTCGACACGCGCCGCCGCTCGAGCCTCCGTCAGGAACCGCTCGACGAGCTGAGGCGTGCGCGGCAGCTCCGGCGACAGGACCTTCATCGCGACGGGCCGATCGAGCAGCATGTGGTGGGCAGCGAAGACGACCGCCATGCCGCCCTGCCCAAGCTGCCCTTCGATCTTGTACTTCTCGGCGACCAGCTGGCCGACTTCGGGGAGCCTTTCCACGAGCGTCCGAGGGTAGCGCATCGGCACCGGTTCGCCTACCGAGCCGTCTTGCAGAGCTTCATGCGCCGCTCGGTGCGGCCCGCGCGCTCAGTACTCGGGCGGGCTGAGCACGAAGATCGCCTCCGAGGGCTCGGTCCCGATGTTGGTGAGCCGGTGACGCTGGCCGCGCGGGATGAACACGCTGTCGCCGGCCTTCAGCGTGTGCTTCGCGCCTTCGACCTCGATCTCGCACGTCCCCGAGAGCAGCACCAGGTTCTCGTCGCCGCCGTGCGCGAGCTCCTTGTAGCCGGTGCTCTGGCCCGGAGCAGCGATCACGCGGAACATCGCGAGGGACCCGACGCCATCCGGCGAGAGCCACTCGTAGCGGAGGGGATTGCCGGGGACGACCTGCACTTTCCTCTGGTTCGAGCGAATCACCACCGCCGTCTTCGGCTCGCGCCGCGTGATCGGGACCTCTTGTTCGTGCTGCATGGGGACCTCCATCCCCGCGTCGCCAAGCAAGCCACGCACCACACGAGCGCGGCCGGCGGCGTCAGGTGGCCTGCGTGATGCACCCGGGCGTCGCGCACCAGGAGACCAGGCCCATGCTCACCCGAGAAACCCGTCATCGCTCGCGCTGGATCTCACTGCGCTTCGTCGTGGTGGCGGTCATCGTTGCGCTGCTGTCATGCAACAATAGCGCGCCGTCGAAGGCGCCGGCCACGCAGCTCCAACAGCAACGGTTCGAGTATCCGCAGACCCACGAGCTCGTTTCGCTGGTGGACGACGCCGCGAAGCTGGTCTCGACCGACGGGGAGGGGGCCTTCCCCAAGTTCCGCGTCGAAGGCAGCCGCTGGCGACACGGCGACAACTACATCTTCGTCCTCGACCCCTCGGGCAACATGCTCGTCCACCCCGACGCCGCGCTGGAGGGCAAGAACACGCTGGGCCTGAAGGACGTCAACGGCAGGCCCATCATTCGCGGCCTGCTCGAGGCCGCCACGGAGGTGCCTGGCAAGCCGCAGGGCTTCTACCACTATCAATGGCCGGTGCCGGGCGGCATCCTTCCTCGCTGGAAGAGCAGCTACGTCAAGCTCGTGACGGCTCCGTCGGGGAAGCGCTTCGTCGTCGGCAGCGGCGTCTACGACGACCGCATGGAGAAGGCGTTCGTCGTCGACATGGTGAACAACGCCGCCGGACAGATCGAGAAGAACGGCAAGGCGGCGTTCCCGCTCTTGCGCGATCCGACCGGGCCGTTCCTCGCCAAGGACGCCTACGTCTTCGTCATCGATCCCAACGGCGTCGCACTGGTCCACCCGGCGTTCCCGTTCCTCGAGGGACGCAACCTGCTCGACGTGCACGACACGCAAGGCAAGTTGATGATCCGTGACATGCTCGGGACGGTGAAGAGCAGCGGCTTTGGCTGGGTGGACTACATGTGGCCGAAGCCGGGGGACAGCGTCTCCACGCAGAAGTCCACGTACGTGACCAAGGCGACGATCGACGGGCAGTGGGTGCTCGTGGGCTGCGGTGTTTACCTCGCGGACGCGCCCAAGGCGGTCGCGACGGCGCCGAAGATGACGGCGCCGGAGCTCATGGCGCTCGTCCGCGACGGAGCGAACGTCCTGGCCAAGCGCGGTGAAGCGGCGTTCCCGGACTTCCGCGAGAAGGGCTCGAAGTGGCTCCACGACGACACGTACTTCTTCGCGTGGACCATGGACGGGACCCGCGCCTTGCACGCCGCCGATCCCGCGCTCGAGGGGAAGAACGCGAGCGACGTGAAGGACGTGCAGGGCAGGCCGTACGGCAAGATGTTCCTCGAGGTGGCCGCCAGCCCGTCGGGAGAGGGATGGGTCCACTACATGTATCCCGAGCCGGGCGACATCTTCCCGACGTGGAAGTCCGTCTTCATGAAGCGCGTCACCTTCCCGAACGGCAAGCAGCACCTCGTCGGCGCCGGCATCTACAACATGCAGATGGACAAGGCGTTCATCGTCGACGTGGTCGATCGCGCCTCCGCGCTCGTCGCCGAGCGGGGGAAGGCCGCGTTCGCGGCGCTTCGCGACAAGACGGGGCCGTTCCGCTTCATGGACGTCTACGTCTTCGTCGACACGCCCGACGGCGTCGAGGTGGTGAACCCCGCTCAGCCCAGCCTCGAGGGAACGAAGATCCTCGATCTCAAGGACGTGAAGGGGACGCCGGTGACCCGGAACAACATCGCGGCCGCCATGAAAGATGGGACCGCCTGGACCGAGTACTACTGGTACAAGCCCGGCGACAACACGCCCGCGCGCAAGCAGGCGTACGTGCGCAAGGTGCAGTCGGGCCAGGAGACGTACATCGTCGGGTCGGGGGTGTACCTCGGGGAGTAGAGGGGGAGAGGGGGTGGGCCCCCACCCCGATCGTGCTCGGCGGCGTGCTCGGCTTGGTGATGCTGGCGGAGCTGACGCGCGGAGCGCGGGACGCATCACCAAGCCTTGCGCGCGCCGCCTGCGCGCGATCGGCCTCCCCCACGTTCTCGCTTCGCTCGAACGGGGGAGGTGAGGTTAACGACGGCCCCCCCCGGCCATTCCCGTTCCCGTTCCCGTTCTTCATTCCGCTTCGTCTTCCGTCTCCGTCTCCGCCTCCGCCTCCGTCTCCGCCTCCGCCTCCGTCTCCGTCTCCGTCTCCGTCTCCGTCTCCGTCTCCGTCTCCGTCTCCGTCTCCGATCGCGAAGAGCCGTCGTGCGGGAGCATGCGAGAGCGCAGTAGAAGTGCGCCAGCCTGCGCGTCCCACACTTGGAAGCGGAGGGCGGCTGTCATGGACGCCCTCGAGCGCGTCGGCCTGGCGGACCGGGCGGGGTCGCGGCCGGCCCAGCTTTCGGGCGGACAGAG
>DATIQP010000653.1:0-7564 GCA_035470765.1 Polyangiaceae bacterium
ATGCCGATCACCTCCTCCGGAGGGAGGTGCCTGAGCAGCTCCGGATCCTCGAGGTAGTGGAACTTGCCGACCTCGATGTTGTTCTTCAGGTCGATGACGTCGCCGATGGTGAGCGGGTCGACGCCGCGGACGATGACGCCCGCGAGGTTGGACGGGCTCGACATCATGACCTCGCCCGAGACGACGGGCGTGGCCGCGACGACGCCCGGCACGGCGCGCACTTGGTCGAGCACGGGGCCGTAGTCGGCCCAGGGCTGCTGCGAGACGGTGTCGATGACGATGTGGGCGTTGTTGCCGAGGATCTTGTGCTTCAGATCGTTGCTGAAGCCGCCCATCACGCTGATGACGCTCGAGAGCGCGCACGAGCTGATCGCGACGCCGCAGATCGACAGCACGCTGATGACCGTCAAAAACCCGCTCTTCTGCGAGCGGACGTGGCGCGCGCCGACGAAGAGCGCGAACTTCGCGCGCTCGAGCCGGTCGAGGAGCCACGGCAGGAGGGCCGCGAGCAGCACGATGGTGGACGCGATGCCGAGCAAGATCGTGGCGACGCGCACGGCGGCGTCGACGGGCGTCCATGCCGAGCCGCGCACGGGGGGCAGCGCGTGGACCAGAAAGACACACGTCGCGAAGCCGGCGGCGAAGACCGCGAGCGTCGTGCGGAGAAGGACGCGCATGCTCCGCGCCGCGAACTCGGGGGTGTAGGGCGGCAGGTCCGTGCGGCCGGTGACGCGCACGTACGCGTACGAGAGCGCGATGCCGGCGATCGGCGTGGTGGCGCAGAGGCCGATGCCGCCGAAGGTCAGGCCGAGGATCTGGACCGGCAACAAGCACAGGCCAAAGAGCCAGAGCGTGCCCTTGTATCCGCGCGTGGCTTGCCAGCTCGCGCGCATCGCCTCGCGCACGCCCATGTCCTGGTCGACGATGAAGTGCGGCGCGAGGGAGTAGCCCCAGAACGGGATGCCGAAGGCGGGGATCAACGCGACGAGAAAGAGAAGGACGTACGCGATCGCGAGGCGGAAGGCCCCGCGGACGCGGAACAAGGCCTGCCCGAGCACCACGCGGTCGCCGCGTGCCGCGGTGATCCAGGCGTGGAGCAGGCCCCCGCCCACGAGCGCCCCGAGCACGAGCGAGCCGAGGACGAACGCGCCGACGCCCCAGCCGACGACTGCGTTGAGCGGCGCCCTGGCCGCGAGCGCCGCGCGGGCGCCGAGGCCGACGCCGGCCCCGAGGCTCACGGACAGGACCAAGTAGAAGAGGTACGAGACGAAGAGCGGGGCCGCGTTCTTGCGGAGCGACATCCAGCCGTGGCCGATCGAGTCACCGACGGACCACGGCTGCGGCACGCCGACCACGCCACACTTCGGAACGGACGGCGCGAGCGGTTCGTCGGGGCCAGGCTCGCCGATCGGCGCTCCGTGCTTTTCCGTCACTCGGGCCTCAGGAGCGGAAAGAGGATGACGTCGCGGATCGACGGCGAGTTGGTGAGGAACATCACGAGGCGGTCGATGCCCATGCCGAAGCCGGCGGCCGGCGGCATGGCGTGCTCGAGCGCGCGCACGTAGTCCTCGTCGTAGTCCATCGTCTCCTCGTCGCCTCGCTCGCGCTTCTGCACCTGCTCCTGGAAGCGCGCCGCCTGATCGTCCGGGTCGTTGAGCTCGCTGAAGGCGTTGCACAGCTCGCGGCCGCTGATGAAGAGCTCGAAGCGATCGACGAGCTCGGGGCGCGAATCATTCCTGCGGGCGAGGGGAGAGGTCTCGAAGGGGTAGTCCTTGACGAAGATGGGCAGGCTCTTCGTGCCGTCCTTGCTCCGGTAGTCCTCGGTCAAGAACGGCTCGGCGAGGTACTCGTAGCAGCAGAAGAGGCGCTCGCCGTCGTTGTCGCACTTCTCGAAGCCTTTGCGAAAATTGCTCCAGTCGACCTTCTTGGCGCGGTCGCTCGACTTCGACCACTCCTTCATGTGCTCCACGAACCCCTGCTTCAGCAGCTCGACCAGCGCCGGGGCTTGCTCCGGCCACGCCGCGATCGACGTCTTGCGCGCGGCGCTGGCGACGGCGTCGGCGATCGGGATGCGCGCGAACGGCTCGGCGAGCGTGAACGTGCGCCCGGCCGCCCAGAGGGCGTGGGCCTCGGGCATGGCCTTGGCGAGCTCGGCGTCGGTGAAGCGGAGCATCTCCTCGGTGAAGTCCATGAGCGTGTCGTAGGTGACGTACGCCCAGTAGAACTCCATGATGGTGAACTCGGGGTTGTGGCGCGTGGACAGGCCCTCGTTGCGGTAGGCGCGGCCGATCTCGTAGACGCGCTCGAGGCCGCCGACGAGCAGCCGCTTGAGGTAGAGCTCGGGCGCGACGCGCATGAAGAGCTCGAGGCCGAGGGCGTTGTGGTGCGTCTTGAAGGGCTTGGCCGCGGCGCCGCCGATGAGCGTCGCCATGGTGGGCGTCTCGACCTCGAGGAAACCGCGATCGTCGAGGATCTTGCGGATGGCGCGCACCGCGAGGCTGCGCGCGCGGAAGACGTCCGCGACGCCGCCCACGCCGGCGTTGGCGATCAGGTCGACGTAACGCTGGCGGTAGCGGACCTCGACGTCCTGCAGGCCGTGCCACTTCTCGGGCAGCGGCCGCACGGCCTTGGTGAGCAGGCGCAGGCGCACGGGCTCGATCGAGAGCTCGCCGCGCTTGCTCGCCGTCAGCCCGCCCTCGGCCTCGACGATGTCGCCGATGTCGAGGTCTTCGAGGCGCGTGTACTCTACACCCATCTTCTCCTGGCTGAGGAGCAGCTGGAGCTCGCCCGTGCGGTCGCGCAGGCGTACGAACGAGAGCGCGCCCGTGGAGCGCAGGGCGACGACGCGGCCGTGGACGTGGAAGCTCCGGCCGGAGGCGAGCGCCTCGACCTTGGCGGTGTCGTAGCGGCCGCCTCCCTCGGCCTCCTTCGCCGCGGCGCGGACCTCGGCGAGGTCGCACGTTCGGCTGTTCGGCAGGCGCGCGACCGTGTCGTTGGCGTAAGGGTTCTCGCCGCGCTCGCGGATTCGCGCCGCCTTGGCGCGTCGGGCGTCGATCAGCGCCTGCTCGGCGCCGTGCGCGGCGGCGTTCTTGGGGTCGCGCTCGCTCATGGCTGGACCTAGCGGTGTAGTCGGCCGCGCTCCCTGCGTAAAGCCGTAGCAGCGCGGGCCCGGCTTTACGCGGGCCGAGAAAACGGGCGAGACTGGGGCTTTCGGAGGAGCCAAAACGACCATGCGCCCGAACCTCACCCTGCATCACCTCGCGGCGACGCTCGCCGCCCTGGGCACGTCCGCCGTCCTCGCCGCTTGCGCGAACGACTCCTCCAAGGGCGCGACCACGCCCGCCGGCGGAAGCGCCGAGCCGCCGCCGCCGGCGATGCCCAGCGCGAGCGCCGCCGCCCCGGCGACCGAGACGGCGACGCCGGCCATGGCCGCGACGCCTCCCCCCGCCGCGACGGCTGCCGCGGCGCCCGCCCCCGCCGCGAGCGCGGCGGAGCCGAAGAAGACGAAGGGAGCCGCCCCGGGCAGCGCGGGCGGCGCAGCCCGCCACACTGGCACGAGCGGTCAGGCGAGCTGCGGCGCGGGGACTTGCTCGTCCGACGTGAAGAAGAAGTGACGGCGCCGTGCGGCGCGTGATCATCCTCGGCGCCGCGGGGCGCGACTTCCACGACTTCAACGTCGTGTTCCGAGGCTCCGAGGAGCACGAGGTCGTCGCGTTCACCGCCGCGCAGATCCCGAACATCGAGGGGCGCGTCTACCCGGCGGCGCTCGCCGGCCCGCGCTACCCGAACGGCATCCCGATCGAGCCCGAGGCGGAGCTCGAGCGGCTCATCGGGGAGCGGAAGGTCGACGAGGCCGTCTTCGCCTACAGCGATCTGTCGCACGTCGAGGTCATGCACCTCGCGTCGCGCGTCGTGGCGGCGGGCGCCGACTTCCGCCTCCTCGGGCCGAACGCGACGATGCTCCGCGCGCGGGTGCCCGTCGTGTCGGTGTGCGCGGTGCGCACGGGCGCGGGCAAGAGCCCGACCAGCCGCGCCGTCGCGCGCATGCTCTCCGAGCGCGGCCTGCGCGTGGTCGTCGTCCGCCACCCGATGCCGTACGGCGATCTCGCCGCGCAGGCGGTGCAGCGGTACGCAACCCTCGACGATCTCTCGCGGCAGCACTGCACCATCGAGGAGATGGAGGAGTACGAGCCGCACCTCCGCCGCGGCACGGTCGTGTACGCCGGCGTGGACTACGAGCGCATCCTTCGCGCCGCCGAGGCCGAGGCGGACGTGATCCTCTGGGACGGCGGCAACGACGATCTGCCCTTCTTCTTGCCGGATCTGGAGATCGTGCTCGTCGACCCGCACCGCGCGGGCGACGAGCGCTCCCACTTCCCCGGGGAGGCGAACCTGCTGCGCGCCGACGTGATCGTGATCGGCAAGATCGACTCCGCGCCGCAGGGGTCGGTCGACGCGCTGCGCGAGAGCGTGGCGAAGTCGAACCCGTCGGCGCGCGTCGTGCTCGCGCGCATGCCCGTCACCGTCGATCGACCCGAGCTGATCTCGGGGAAGCGGGTGCTCGTGATCGAGGACGGACCGACGCTCACGCACGGGGGCATGGCGTTCGGCGCGGGGACGATCGCGGCCAAGCGCCTCGGCGCGACGCTCGTCGATCCGCGGCCCGCGGCGGTGGGCGATCTGCGCGGCGTGTTCGAGCGGTATCCGCGCCTGACGAGCGTGCTGCCGGCGATGGGCTACGGCGACGCGGAGGTGCGCGACCTCGCACAGACGATCGCCAACGTGGAGTGCGACGCGGTGGTCGTCGCGACGCCGGTGGACCTCCGGCGGCTCATGGCCATCGCGCAGCCGACGTGCCGCGTGACCTACGAGCTCGAGCCGGTCGGCGCGGAGCTCGAGCAGGCCCTGGAACCGATCGCCGCGCGGGCGCGCCGCCATGGGTGAGCGCGTCGTCGTGGCGCTGGGCGGCAACGCCCTCGTCACGGGCGGCGACGAGTCGCTCGCGGCGCAGCGCGCGACGCTCGAGCGGGCGCTCGAGGGCGTGACCGAGCTCGCCCTGGCCGGGCGGGAGCTGCTCTTGACGCACGGCAACGGGCCCCAGGTCGGGCATGCGCTGCTGCGGGCCGAGCGCGCGCGCGGCGAGGCCTACGATCTGCCGCTCGAGGTCTGCGTCGCGCAGTCGCAGGGCGAGATCGGCCTCTTGATCGCGGACACGCTCGCGGCGCTGCTCGCGCGACGCGGCGCCCGGCGCGACGTCTGCGCGGTGGTGACGCGCGTGCTCGTCGACGCCGACGATCCGCGCATGCGCTCGCCGAGCAAGCCGATCGGCCCGTACTACGACGAGGCGCGCGCCGCGGAGCTGCGGGCGAGCGGCTGGACGATCGAGGACGACGCGGGGCGTGGCTTCCGGCGCCGCGTGCCGTCTCCGATGCCGTTGCGCGTGATCGAGGCAGCGCCCATCCGCGCCCTGTTCGACGCAGGGGCCATCGTCGTGGCCGGCGGCGGCGGCGGCGTCCCGGTCAGCGACGTCGCGGGCGAGCTGCACGGCGTGGCCGCGGTCGTCGACAAGGATCACACCGCGGCGCTGCTCGCGGAGCTGATCGGCGCGCGAGACCTGTTGTTCCTGACGTCGGTGCCGTTCGCGTCGCTCGACCGCGGCACGCCGCGCGAGCGTCCCATTCGCGCGGCGAGCGTCGCGGAGCTCGAGCGGGCGCTCTCGGACGGGCACTTCGCGCCCGGGAGCATGCAGCCCAAGATCGAGGCGGCCTTGCGCTTCGTGCGCGGAGACCCTGGTCGCCGCGCCATCATCGCCGACCCTCCCGCGACGCTGGAGGCCCTCGCCGGCCGGGCGGGCACCGTCGTTACTGCCTGACCCGTCTTCGGGGCCGTCGTCCCTTGACCGGGGCGATCGCCTGTGGGACGCCAGCTCGACATACTCGAGCGTATGTGAAGGAAGGAGTGGCCCATGCAATCGACCCACACCACCGGTTCGACGAACGACACGCGCTCTCAGGCGTCGCGCACGACGCTGGAAGATCTCGCACGCATGGATGACGCCGAGCTCGCGCGCCTCTACGCCGCCGGCGGCGTCCCCGATCACCTGCGCGCGCTGGACGGCGATCTGCGCGGGCGCATGCTCGCGGTGAAGCTGCTGGATCGCGGCCCGATCGCGCGCGCCATCGCGGCGTTCTCGAGCGGCCGCAAGTTCCCTTGGGCGGGCAAGAGCTTCACCTCCGACGATGCGACGCACGGCAAGGGCATCAACCGCATTCGGCTGTGGGGCCGGCACAGGTTGTTCCCGTTCGAGACGTCCATCGGCAAGTCGGTGATCGACGGCGCCCCCGCGGTGGTGCTCGACTACGATCTGGTCGACAACCCCGCGGCCATCCGCGCCATGCACGACGAGGTGCGCGAGGTGGCGCCGGGGCTCTTCCTCGGGCCAGGGTGCCTCAAGCGGCGCAGCGGGCCGCCGGTCGTCGTGCTCTGGTTTGCGCTCGACACCGCTCGTGTTCACTGAGGCGCGCGCCACGCGCTCATCACCGGCGCGGCGGGCGCGCTCTCGGTCGCGCGTCGCGTCACGGAACGCTTCAGCCCGGCCCCTCTCGAGTAGCAGCGCCAGCGACCACCCCGGCGGCAGCGCCGCCCGGAGCCTAATATGTTGGTCATATGACCAATATATATTTCCGAAAAAATAGTAAATTCACGAAGATAGGACTGCGGTTGGTCGAATTTATAGGTTACACAACCAATGATTCGACTGGCGCCTTGGGGAGCCGTCCCGGCCGCCGCGTCACGGCTCTCGCGGCACGAGGAGGTCAGTAGCCTTCGGCCTTCGAGATGATCTCGTTCATGATCTCGCGCGTCCCGCCGCCGATCGGGTACAGCCGCGCGTCTCGGAAGAGACGCTCGACGACGTACTCGCGCATGTAGCCGTAGCCGCCGTGGATCTGCACGGCCTGGTCGACGACGAACGACAGCATGTCCGTGCCCGTGTTCTTCGCCATGGCCGCGAGCTGCGGCGCCGCATCGCCCCGGACGAAGCGCGTCGCCACCTCGCCGGTGAGCGCGCGCGCGGCGGCGATGCGCGTGGCCATGTCGGCGAGCTTGTGGCGAATGACCTGGAACCCCGTCAGCGTCTTGCCGAACGCGCTCCGCTCGCGCGCGTACGCGACCGACTCGCGGTAGGCCAGCTCGGCGATGGCGACGCACTGGCCGGCGAGAAACAGCCGCTCGGTGACGAAGTTCGCCATGATGGCGTAGAAGCCGGAGTTCTCCTCGCCGATGAGGTTCGCAGCGGGCACGCGGCAGCTCTCGAACGAAAGCTCGGCGGTGTCGCTCGCCCACCAGCCCGTCTTCTTCAGCTTCTTCGATACGGTGAAGCCCGGGGTGCCGCGCTCCACGACGATCATGGAGATGCCGCCGTGGGCCGGGCCACCGGTGCGCACCGCGACGGTGACGAGATCCGCACGGACGCCGGAGGTGATGAACGTCTTGGCCCCGTCGAGCACGTAGTGATCGCCGTCGCGCACGGCGCGCGTCTTGAGGTTGGCGACGTCGGACCCGC
>DATIQP010000654.1:0-2082 GCA_035470765.1 Polyangiaceae bacterium
GAACTTGACCGCCACGTCCACGTCGGGCTTCACGGTCACGCCCATGAAGCTCGGGATCTCCATGCCGTAGTCGCGCATGTTGACGTGCGCGCTGCCGTCGACCTTGATCGCGCCGCCGTCGCGCTTGGCCACGTAGTGGAACGTCACGCTCTTGGTCTGGCCGTGGATCTTCATCGTCCCGGTTGCGTCGCCGCTCGTCTCGCCGGAGGCCGGCACCTTGAGCGCCGACCGCGCGACGGTGAGCTCGGCGTTCGGGAAGCGGTCGACCTGCAGGTACTTCTCGCGCATGTGCTTGTCGCGCAGCGCGATGCCCGTCGAGAGGTTGCGCAGGGGCACGCTCACCGTCACGTTGGACCCGTCGTCGTTGACGTTGAGCTCGGAGGTCTTGCCCTCGATCTTCATGCCGGCGGGGCCGGTCGCCGTAAACGAAACGTTGGCGTCGCCCGAGCGAGCCAGCTTCGCGTCGGCCGTCAGCGGTACGACGGCGATGAGGAGCCCCCAGAGCAGCGTCTTCGTGTTCGTCTTCATCGTTTCCTCCTGTGTCCCCCTCTGCCATTGCAGGGGTCGGGCCCACGGCAGGACCAAGCCAAAGCGGTGTAATTTCCAATAGATGGCAAATCGTCTGCGGTCTGAGCGACCACGCTCGCCGGGGGTTTTCCACGGGCTACTGCGGCCTCGCAGGCCGCACCTCGGCACTCCGCGGAGGGTCGGCGAAAAACGTGACGAACGCCGTGAGGAAGTCGGCTCGATGCGCATCGGTGCGTTTCGTCGCGGGCATGGGCTTTGCTGCTCAAGAGAAGGCATGGCCGCCATCCGCGTCCTGGTCGCAGAGGACGATCCCGAGCTTCGCGAGCTCGTGGCCGAATCCCTGACCGCGGACGGGATGACGGTCGAGGCGGTGGGCTCCGGCAGCCAGCTCCTCACCAAGCTCGGCGAGGGCGGGGTGGATCTCCTCGTGACGGACATCGTGATGCCCGACCTCGGCGGCATGCAAGCGGCGGCGATGGCGAGGACGGCGGGCGAACAGGTCCCGATCCTCGTCATGACGGGTCGCCGCGACGAGTGGATCGACGAGTCCGTGCGCAAGCTGCAGTGCGCCGACGTCCTGTTCAAGCCGTTCTCGCAGGAAGAGCTGATCGAACGCGCCCGGGCGCTACTGTCGCGCTATCACCCCCGGCTGGCCGAGCCGCTTCCGGAGAAGGATCAGCCGCGCGTCTTCCCGCCGGCGCTCGTGCCTCTGCTGCGCGACAGCCTGGGGACGGCGGCCTGCATCTTGGGCGTGCCCGACGGCGACCTGGTCGAGCTGCTCAGCGTGATCTTCTTCGCCGGCCTCGAGACGGAGGAGGGCGAGCGCAACCCCGTCCGCGTCGTCTTCGTCGGCACGCTCCCCGGGGACACCGAGCCGGCGGTCCACGGCGTGCCGTCGCCGCTCTATCGCTGGAGCACGCTGCGGTTCAAGAACGCGCGCGCCTTCTCGGCCCACGAGCTGGTCAAGCTCGCCGCGGCGACGACCAACGGCCGCGTCTTCGTGCAGGTCTGCTATCGCGACGGGCGGCTGCTCGTCACGGGCCTCGCTCGCGAGGGCGTGAACCTCGAGGACGATACGGCGCTGAAGATCGTCGTCGACCGGCCCGGCGGCCTCTCCATCCGCATGGGACGCCAGTACGTCCTCGACTACGAGCACGGCCACGTCCAGTCGTTCGCCAGCGGCGTCATCCTCGAGGGCGGGCCCGTGCGCAGCGCGCTCGAGCTCGCGTCGGGGCGCTGTGGGCTCCCGCCCGTCGCTGCGCCGCGCTACCTCGAGATCGTCAGGCAGCTCGTCGGCAAGCTCAGCGCGCACGGCTCCGGCGGGATCCTGGTCTTCAACGTGCACGATCACCAGGAGATCCCCGGCGAGACCGGCTACCGGACCTACCCGGACGTCTCCCTCGCCGCGATGCTGCTGCGCCTGCACGAGCTGCGAGCACGCGCGGCGCTCGCCGGCCCGGCCGAGCAGGAGCAAGACCTGCTCCTCGCAGGCACGCTCCAGGCGGAGATCCAACACACGGTCGGAGAGCTGGGGGCGCTCACCGCGCTGGACGG
>DATIQP010000655.1:0-5324 GCA_035470765.1 Polyangiaceae bacterium
CCGCCGGCGTCACCGAATCGAAGGTGCGCGACGCGATCGCGACCGGCAAGCACCAGCCCATCATCGACGCCGACGCCTCGCTCTCACGGAGGGTCGGCGCGACCGGCACGCCGACGTTCTTCGTCAACGGCCGGATGATCAACGGCGCGCAGTCCCAGGCGACGTTCGAGGCGGTGATCGACGCCGAGCTCAAGAGGGCGGAGGACCGCGTCGCCCACGGCACGAAGGCCGACAAGGTCTACGACGCCATCATGGCGGAGGCGGTGGACTGGTGATGGCCCGTCACGCAGTGCGCGGGGGTCGGTGCGCCAGCGGCGGCGGATAGCCGCTCTTCGGCCCGCGTCCTTGTGGGCCGTGCCCCCACGAGATCTCCAGCCACCGGGCGATGTCGCGCCGGCGCAGCATCCCGACGAGCATGCCGTCCCGCAGCACGGGCAGCTGCTCCACGTCTTCCTGAGCGAGCAGCTCGAACGCCGTGGCGAGCGGGGTTTCGGGGGTCGTGGTGATCAGCCCCGTGATGCCGCGCATCGCCACCCGCACCGGGGTCGACGGCCACTCGTCTCGCGGCACGCGTCGCACGTCCGAGATGGAGACCAGGCCGAGGAGCCGGCCGTCGCGCATGACCGGGAAGGCGCGCTCCTCGGACGGGACGAGGTAGTCGTGCACGAGCGCGTCGATGGTGATGTCCGGAGAGGCCACCGTCCCCTGGCGCCGCATCAGCTCTTCCACGGTGTGGCCGACGAGCAGCTCGTCGAGGGCGGCTCGCGTGCGAGCCTGGGCCGCCGCGGACTGCAGGAACCACCCGATGAACGCGAGCCAGAGCCCGCCGATCAGGCCCGTGCCGAAGAAGGGCACCTGCAGGCCGAACGTCATGGCGATGCCGAGGCCGATGAAGCCCCAGCCGATCGCTTGCCCCACGCCCGAGACGATGCGCGTCGACGACTGCATGTCACGCGTCGAGCCCCAGAGGATCGCGCGCAGCACGCGCCCGCCATCCATGGGAAACGCGGGGATGAGGTTGAACAGACCGATGAGGACGTTGATGGGGCCCAGCCACACGAGGAGCGTGACCAGCGGTCCCATCCCCGCGACGATCGCCACCGGGTCGCTCGCGCTCGAGGCGCGGAACGCCGAGGGGCCCACCATGAGCCCGCCCAGGATGAAGAAGCCGATGCCGATCGCGATGCTCGTGAGCGGCCCGACGATGGCGATCAGGAACTCCGCCCACGCCGACGGCGGCTCGTCCTTGATGTTGGACACCCCGCCGAAGAGAAACAGCGTGATGCTCCTCACCCGTACGCCGAACCCCTGAGCGACGAGCGAGTGCGCCAGCTCGTGCACGACGACGCCGAGGAAGAACAGCAGAGATGCCGCGAGCGCGACGACGAAGCTGACCGCCGGCGTCCACGTGGGGTGCCAGTGCGAGAAGACGATGGTCAGGTTCCACGTCATCAGCACGAAGATGAGCAGCCAACTCCAGTCGACGCGCAGCTCGATGCCGAACACGCGTCCGATGCGAAAACCTCGCATGACGACCTCGATTCTCCTCCGTTACGAAGCATCGGCCGTGCCCGCTTCATCGGTCGCGCGCCCCGGACCGCTCGGCCGGCACGCGTTGCGTTCGTGCGAAGAGCGCGCTACGGTGTAGGCGTCACGGTACAGGCTACCCACCGCTCTCTCGAATGACGGGATCGCGAGGTCGCAGTTCTGGCGACGACCGTACGATCCCTCGCGGTTCAATTGCACGGTTCAACCCGGCGCTCCTGCGCCTGAAGCCGCATTCGAGTCGAAAATGAGCACACGTCTCTACGTTGGTAACTTGTCCTTTCACTCCACGACCGATTCCGTCCGCTCGGCGTTCGCCGCGCAAGGCGACGTCACCGACGTTCACCTCGTCACGGACCGGTCGACGGGGCAGTCCCGCGGTTTCGCGTTCGTCACGATGGGGACCGAGGCTCAAGCTCAGAGCGCGATCGCCGCGATGAACGGCGCGGACCTCGACGGCCGTGCCCTCCGCGTCAACGAGGCCGAGGAGCGCCCCGCGCGTAGCGGCGGTGGTGGCGGCGGCTTCGGCGGCGGCGGTGGTGGCGGTGGTGGTGGTGGTGGTCGGGGCGGACGCGCTGGCCAGGGCGGCGGACGCTCGCGCTGGTGAAACGCCCATCCAGCCTGCAGGCTGCGCCAGGCGCTCGTCGTTCCCCGACGACGAGCGCCGAGGCGCGACGTCTCGCGGTGCTCGAAAAGGCGCACGGCCTGGGCGAAGTGTGGGCAGAGGCCACCCGAGCCGACCTTCGCCACGAACAGCGCATTCTCGCCGGCGGGTGGCCGGGCACCCTGAGCGAGGCCCGAGCGCGTGCGTTTGCTCATTTCTCCAGCGCCGCAAGCGTGGGAGACTTGGGAGCGCTCGATGCCCCCGAGCTCGAGCTCGCCGCGCGCGAGGTGTATGCACGGGCGCGTCAAGTGTGGCTCGCGGGGGCGAGCGGCGACGTGGAGACATGAGCATCAGGCAGGCGTACATCTCAGGCACTGGCGGTCATGTGCCGCCGCAGACCGTGACGAACGAAGACCTTCGCGCGCGGTTCGACATGGATCTCTCCCACGGCGTGCGCGCGGGGATACGGGAGCGACGCTACGCCGCGGAAGGCGTGGGCGCAGGCGATCTGGCCGTCGCCGCGTGCGAGGGCGCGCTCGAGAGCGCGGGCCTGCGAGCGCGCGACGTCGACGTCATCGTCATGGCGACACTCTCCGGCGAGGGCGCTTTCCCCGGCAGCGCGCTGTTCCTGCAGCGCCAGCTCGGCGTCCTCGGCGGCGACGACTCGAAGACCGTCGCGGCGATGGACATCCGCGACCAGGCCGCAGGATTTCTCTTCGCGCTGAGCGCCGCCGTGGCGATGGTGCGCGCGGGCACCGCGCAGCACGCGCTCGTCGTGGGGTCCGAGGTGCAATCGGCTTTGCTCGACTTCTCGCGCCGCGGCTCCACGGTCACGCCGCTGTTCGGCGACGGCGCGGGCGCGGTCGTCGTCAGCGCCACCGACGAGCGCCGCGGCATCGGCTCCATCTTGCTCGGCACCGACGCGCGCGGCGCGGACACCTTCTTCGTGAACCTCTGGCACGTGAACCGCAGGCCCTATCTGCCGCTCGTCGGGGGCCGCGAGAGCGACGCGCGCGTGGCCGTCGACGATCTCTGGCCGCGCCTCGACTACGACGCATTCGTCACGGCAGCGGCCGAGCGCATCGCCTCCGAGCTCGTGGCCCTCGCCAGCGCAGAAGGCATGAAGCCTCGCGATCTGGACCTCGTCGTGCTCCAGCAGACGAGCGCGGAGGTCGGGAAGCGCGTGACCGACGTGCTGGAGCTCGCCCCGGAGCGAGTCCTCGGCAACGTGAGCGAGTACGGCGACACGGGCTCGGCCTCCATCCCGCTCGCGCTCGCGAAGGCCGAGCGCGACGGACACCTCGTGCGCGGGATGAAGGTTGCGATGGCCGCGTTCGGCGCGGGCTACGTCTGGGGCACCGCGCTCTGCGAATGGTGACCCCGCAGCCGAGCGGGCTTCACCTCAACCGCTTGGCCCGCGTCCGCCCACGCTGCTTCACGCTCGAGAGCGGATCGCGCGCGTCGGCCGGCGCGCCGGCGACCATCTGCATCACGATCTCGGGGCTGAAGGGCTTCGCCAGGTGGCGATCGAACCCCGCCTCCACGGCCCGTACGACGTCGTCCGGCGCTGCGTAACCGGTCAGCGCGACGAGGTAGGTCGCGCGAAGCGAGTCGTCCTCACGGAGCAAGCGACTGACTTCGTAGCCGGACATCCCCGGCAGGCCGATGTCGCACAAGATGACATGAGGGCGAAGCTGGGTCGCCATCATCAAGCCGTCGATGCCGGTGTAGGCCAGCATGACCTCGTGACCGCCATGCTCGAGCATCTCGCGCAGCGTGTCCGCCATGTCCACGTTGTCCTCGATGACGAGGACGCGGTGGCGTCCGAGCGCCGCTCGCGCTCCCTTCACTGCGCCTTCTTGCATCCAGCCGGTTCGCGAACGCGTCGTCGGAAAAGAACGACGGTCCGAAAACCAAACACGGCCCTCGCGCACGCTGGCGCGCCTTGCTTCCATGGTCACCTCCCGCTGGTCGGGTGTCCCCCCCGACCAATCCCAATCGGCATACACCACTCGCGACGAGGCGGCTTGCGAAAAATCGCGCAACCGAGCAGTCGGGGCGATTGTCACCGCGCCCGATTGCCCTCACGAGCCATGTGGAAAACTCGCGCGCGCGGAGAGCGTCTTCGAAAAGCGTCCGATCATCGCGGAGGTGGCGACGAGCTTTCCTTCGCAAGATCAAATCCGTCGTGCAACGCGCGAACGGCGAGCTCGGTGTACTTCGCCGGCACGAGCACCGAGACCTTGATCTCGCTCGTCGAGATCGCCTGGATCGGGATGCTCTCCTTGCCGAGCAGCCCGAACATCTTCGCGGCGATGCCGGCGTGCGAGCGCATGCCGAGCCCGACGATGGAGACCTTGACGACGTCGGAGTCGTAGCGGATTTCCCGGGCGCCGAGCGACTTGGCGATCGCCTCGATCTCGGGCTTCGCGCGGGCGAGATCGGTCTTCGGCAGCGTGAAGGTGACGTCCGCGCGGCCCGAGCTCTCGGTGGTGGCGGTCTGGACGATCATGTCGACGGAGATGTTCTTCTCGGCGATGTGGCCGAACAGCTCGGACATGGCGCCGAGCCTGTCCTCGAACGACACGATCGAGACGCGCGCCTCGCCCTTGTCGTAGGCGATGCCCGCGACGACCACGTCCTCGAGCGACTTGTCCTCGCGCGTGACCCACGTCCCCTCGGAGTCGTTGAACGAGGTCCTCACGTGCACAGGAACGCCGTACTTCATCGCGATCTCCACGCTGCGAATCTGCAGCACCTTCGCCCCGAGCGAGGCGAGCTCGAGCATCTCCTCGTACGAGATGCGGGAAATTTTTCGGGCCGACGGGCACACGTTCGGATCCGTCGTGTAGACGCCGTCGACGTCCGTGTAGATCTCGCACGCGTCGGCGCCGATCGCCGCGGCCACGGCGACGGCGGTCGTGTCCGAGCCCCCTCGGCCGAGCGTCGTGATGTCGCCCTTCTCGTCGACGCCCTGGAAGCCCGCGACGACGGCGATCTGGCCGTCGCGCAGGGTGGAGAAGATCTTCGAGCCCTCGATGGCCTTGATGCGCGCCTTGGTGAACGCGCCGTCCGTCAGGATCTTCACCTGGTGGCCGAGCAGCGAGCGAGCCTTGCCGCCCTCGTGCTGGATCGCCATGGCGGTCAGCGCGGCGGAGACCTGCTCGCCCGTCGC
>DATIQP010000656.1:0-7242 GCA_035470765.1 Polyangiaceae bacterium
ACGCACCGGACGGGGAGCCGCGTGGCGATCAAGATGCTGCACCCGCAGCTCTCGCTCAACGACGCCGTGCGCAAGCGCTTCGCTCGCGAGGGGTACGTGGGGAACACGGTCGGGCATCCGGGCGTGGCGAGGGTGCTCGACGACGACGTGGCCGAGGACGGCTCGGTCTTTCTGGTGATGGAGCTGCTCGAGGGCGAGACGGCCGCGGCGCGCGCCGAGCGTCTCGGAGGGCGGCTGCCCGTCCACGAGGCGGCCTTCATCGGCGAGGCCGTGGCCGAGGTGCTCGCCGCGGCTCACGCGAACGGCGTCATCCACCGCGACATCAAGCCCGACAACGTCTTCATCACGAACGAAGGGCGCGTCGTGGTGCTCGACTTCGGCATCGCGCGCGTCGCCGACGCGTCCGGGATCAGCGACGCCGGGACGCGCACCGGCACGATGATGGGGACCCCCGCGTTCATGCCCCCGGAGCAGGCGCGCGGGCGGGCCAACGAGATGGACGCGACGAGCGACGTCTGGGCGCTCGGCTCCACGCTCTTCTGGCTGCTCAGCGGGCGGGTGGTTCACCCCGCGGAGACGCCCAACGAGCAGCTCGTCGCCGCGGCGACGCTCCCGGCGCCCTCGCTCGCGCGCGTGGCGCCCGACGTCCCGACCCCGCTCGTGCTCGTCATCGATCACGCGCTCCAGTACGCGAAGGAGAACCGCTTCCCCGACGCCGTCGCGATGCAGCGCGCCCTGCACCAGGCCATCCTCGACATCTCGTGGGGTCCCGACGTGCGGCCGGGCCTCGTGCTCGCGAAGCCCGGGGTTGTCGCTCCGGCGCACGTGTCCGGCAGCGGCCCGTTCCCGGCCGCGCTCGCCAGCGGGAAGTACCGGCCTCTCGCGGCGCAGCTCCCGCTCGCCGGGAGCGACGACGCCGACACCGTGGCCGACAACGCCCCGCCGATCGCGACCTTCACTTCCGACGGCGGTCGCGGACCGACGTTCGGGCCCGTCGAAGTCGCGGGCAAGGGCGGCGGCCGCGCGACGAAGTTCCTCCTCGCCGGCGCGATCGGGGCGCTGGCCGCAGGGCTGGCGCTCACGGGTGTGTTCTTCTTGCGACGTGACGCTCGCCCGGTCGCGGCGATCGCCTCCGCCCTCGTGGCCTCTTCGGTCGGCGCCGCGCCGCCTCCCGTCTCGCCCTCGGCCGCCGAGCCGCGGGAGCCGCCTGCGGAGACCGTGGCCGTCGCACCGTCCGTTTCGGCCGCACCCAGCGCGAGCTCGGCTTCCGGCGCGGTTGCCTCGGGGGCGCACCACGCCGGCGCGCTGACGCCGCCGACCAGCGGGAAGAAGAGTTGGCTCGACCGGCGCAAGTAGCCATCGTCGCCCTCGCGTTCGCGGTGCTCGCGCCCGGCATCGCCCGCGCCGACGGCGACGCGATCGGGCAAGCGGACAAGCTGTTTCAGCGGGGCCGGCAGGCGGCGGAGCGAGGCGACTACGCGGAGGCGTGCCTGCGCTTCGCGGACAGCTACCGGCTCGACCCCGGCGTGGGCACGCTCATCAACCTCGGAGACTGCGAGGAGCACCTCGGAGAGCTGCAGCGCGCGCGCGACTACTACGGCACCGCGCTCAGCCGCATGAACCCGGGCGACGACCGCATCCCGCGCGTGCGTGACCGCCTCGCGGGGATCGAGCAGCACGCGGCCCGGCTCACACTGCGGCTCTCGAAGGACGCTCCCGAGGGCACCGTCGTCACGGTCGACGGCGCCGTCGTCGATCCGCGGCGCACGCCGCTGCTCCTCGCCAAGGGCGTTCACCCCATCCTCGTCACGGCCGTCGGCTATCGCGGCGCGCGCTACAGCGTCGGAATGGCCGAGGGCGAGACGCGCGCGCTGGACGTAACGCCGGGCGCGCTGCTCGAAACGGTCCTGCCCGGCGGCTCGCTGGCGCCCGCCGCCGCGTCGACGAACGCGACCTGGATGAAGCCGATCGGCATCGCCTCGCTCGGGATCGGCGTCGCAAGCGTGTGGGTCGGCAGCCTCGCAGGGCTGGAGGCCATCGATCGGCGCGACGTGCAGCGCGCAAACTGCAACGCGCAGAACGTGTGCAACGCGGAGGGCGTATCGGCGGCGAACGAGGGCGCGACGTGGGCCGCGGTGAGCACCGCGACGTTCATCGTCGGAGGGGTCCTGCTCGCCACGGGCGTCGTGATGCTCGTCTGGTCGATGGTCTCGAATCGCGCGCCGGCGCCTTCGTTCGCCGGTCTCTCGTTCTCGCCCGCGGGCGTCGGGGGCACTTTCTGATGGGCGCGGTCTTCAGGCTGCTGCTGCTCGCGTCGCTGGCCGGCGCCGGCGTGGGCTGCGCGTCGCTCATCGGCGCGAGCTTCGACGACGCGACCCTGGCGGGCGACGCGAGCGACGCCATGGCGTTTCCCGAAACGAGCGAGGCCGAGGGCTCGGTCGGTCCGCGCTCCATCGCCGGGCTGGGGCTATGGCTCGACGGCACCGAGCAGCTCGACGTCAGCGGCTCCGTCGTGACCCGATGGCACGACCTGTCGGGCAACGCCCGCGACGCAGTCCCCGCCGACGGAGGCTCGCAAGCGCCCACCGCGTCGTCCGGGATCCACGGTCTCGGGACCGTCCACTTCGTCGCGCAGAGCTCGCAGATGCTCGTGACGCCGTGGGCAGGCCCCGGAGGCTCCGCAATGACCGTCTTCGTGGTGGCCAGCGGCTACCCGCAGAGCGCCGTGCGATTCCAGCTCACCTCGACGCAGGGGCCCTTCGTCATCTTTCCTTTCGACGTGGCCGCGACGACCGACGCCGGAGCCGATTTCGGCCTCCTCATCTCGGGCGAGCCGTTCGCTCGGGTCCCGGTCGACCCGACCCGCCCTCAGCTATTCACCGCGCGCTTCGAGGCCGGCGCCACATTCACGTACAACGACGGCAAACTGGCCGAGCAGCACCTCCCCGGACCGACCAGCCTCCCGCAGGGTCAGACCCTCACCATCGGCGGGTCGTTACCCCTCCTCGCTGCTCCCTACACCGCCTCCCAGTTTTTTGGGGGCGATCTCGGTGAGATCCTGATCTATGACACCAGCCTGTCCGACGCCGATCGGGGAGCGATTGAAGCCTATCTGCGCAACAAGTGGGGGATTTGAAGAGATGGTCAGCCCGCATCCGCTCCGGAAGATTGACAGGCCGAGCCCGCGACTTATTTTCCTCGGGCGACAAGCCTGCCTCGTCCTCGGCGGTGTCCGACGGGGTCTCGCTTCGGTCCCCGCATGAGCGAAAAGCGTTGTTTCTACGATGTACTCGGCGTTGCGCGCGACGCCTCGTGCGATGACATTCGCCGCGCCTACAAGCGCGAGGCGCTCAAGCACCACCCCGACCGCAATCCGGGCGATTCCAGCGCCGAGGGCCGCTTCAAGCTCGTCAACGAGGCCTACCAGGTCCTTTCGGACGAGGAGAAGCGAGCCATCTACGACCGGTTCGGCCACGCCGGCCTCGACGGGAGCGCCGGGATGGGTGGCGGCGGCATCGGGGACGTCTTCGCCCACATGCAGGACCTCTTCAGTGAGATGTTCTCCGGCGGCGGGCCGTTCGGCTTCGCCGGCCGTGGCGGCCGGCGGGGGGGCGACCTGCGCGTGCAGGTCAGGCTCACGCTCGCGGAGGCCGCATTCGGCTGCAAGCGCGAGCTGAGCGTGGAGGCGCCCGCGCCTTGCGAGGAGTGCGCGGGCACGGGTGCGGCGAGGGGCACCAAGCCGGAGCAGTGCAGCGGCTGCCGCGGTACGGGCCAGGTCTCCAACGCGCGCGGCTTCGTCATGTTCACGGCGCCCTGCGCGCGCTGCGGCGGCCGTGGCTTCGTCGTCAGGACGCCTTGCAAGCCGTGCTCGGGTCAGGGGCACGTCCAGAAGACGCGCAAGGTCACGGTCACATTCCCGGCGGGCATCGACGTCGGCCAGCGCTTGCGCGTTCCTGGGCAGGGGCTCGTCGGGGCCAACGGCTCCGGCGATCTCTACGTGGAGATCGACGTCGAGGAGAACTCGCACTTCGAACGCGACGGCGTGGATCTGGTCACGCGCGTCCACGTCCCGTTCGCGCTCGCCGCGCTCGGCGGCACCATTCACGTCCCCACGCTCGACCCGCCGAACGGCGACCCGTCGGCTCATCGCGTGGAGATCAACCTGCCGCCGGGGACGCAGAGCGGGCACATCGTCACGATCAAGGGTAAAGGCGTTCAGCGCCTCGACGGCCGCGGGCGCGGCTCGCTCATCGTCGAGGTGCGCGTCGACGTCCCGACCAGGCTCTCGGCGCGCGCGAAGGAGCTGCTCCTCGAGCTCGACCGTGAGCTCGGCACGGACGTCGTGGATTCGGGCGTCGAGAGCCGCCGGGTCGCCTCGAAGTAGCCGCCGATCAGTGCCCGCCGCTCACGCGTGGCGCTCGGTCAGCACCGGCGTCACGTAGTGCGTCGGCTCCAGCAGCCCAGCCCACGTGAGCGCACCCGCGCCGAGGCCGAGGTCTTTGAACAGGTTGATCATCGACATCGTCTGCGTCTCGTTGTGCATCAGGCCCGGGACGTGGATGGTCAGGATGAAGGTCAACATCAGCAGCGCCAGGCCGAACGCGGCGTAGCGGCCGTAGAACTTGGTCCCGATGCCGATCGCGCCCGCGATCAGGCAGGCCCCGACGAAGTAGACCCAGAACAGCCCGCCCGGGACGGGCACGAGCGGGACGAGGTCCGACGGGTGGAGAAAATGGTTGAGGCCGAGGATGGCGAACGGCAGCGCGAACAGCCAGCGCGCGATCGTGGTGGTCAGGACTTTCATGACGACACCTCTGGTGCGACGACTTCGAAACCAGCATCGCGCGTGCCACCGAACGCCTCATGGGGATACCATCCCAGCCATGGACCTCGACGCGCTCCGCGCCAAGCTCGCCGCCACGCCCACCACGCGTCCGACCGGACGCGTGCTCGCGGTGACGGGCCTGTCGATCCGCTTCGCGCTGCCCGGAGTGCGCGTCGGAGACGTCGTGCACGTCCGCCGTCGCGGCGATGAGCTCGCCTGCGAGGTCGTCGGTTTCCTCCAGGGCGAAGCGGTCGCGATGCCGCTCGGCAGCCTCGCCGGCGTCGGGCCGGACGACACGGTCGAATCGACGGGTGGTCCGTTCACGGTGCGCGCGAGCGACGCCCTGCTCGGCCGGGTGGTCGACGGTCTCGGTCGAGCCCTCGACGGCGGCGCCGAGCTCGCGAGCGGCGACGTCGTGCTCGTCGATCGAGACCCCCCCGACGCGCTCGCACGCCGTCCGGTCGCCGAGCCCATCGCCACGGGCGTGCGCGTGCTCGACGGGCTCCTCACCCTCGGCGAGGGCCAGCGCGTGGGCTTGTTCGCGGGCTCGGGCGTCGGCAAGAGCACGCTGCTCGGCGCCGTCGCGCGCGGCGTCGAGGCGGACGTCGTCGTCGTGGCGCTCGTCGGCGAGCGTGGGAGAGAGGTGGGCGAGTTCCTCGAGCACTCGCTCGGCGAGGAGGGTCGCAAGAGGAGCGTGGTCGTCGTGGCAACCAGCGACGTCGCGGCGCTCGAGCGGCTGCGGGCTGCGCAGGTCGCCACAGCCTACGCCGAGTACTTCCGCGACAAGGGCGCGCGCGTCATGCTGCTCGTCGACTCGGTCACCCGCTTCGCGCGCGCGCAGCGCGAGGTCGGGCTCGCCGCAGGGGAGCCTCCCGCGCGCCGCGGCTATCCGCCCAGCGTCTTCGCGATGCTTCCGCGCCTGCTCGAGCGCTCCGGCCAAGGCGCGCGCGGTTCCATCACCGCCATCTACACCGTGCTCGTCGAAGGAGGCGACATGGACGAGCCCATCGCCGACGAGGTCCGCGGCGTGCTCGACGGCCACGTGGTGCTGGATCGCGGCATCGCCGCGCGCGGCCGTTACCCCGCCGTCGACGTCACCGTCTCGCTCTCGCGCGTCATGGACGGCATCGTGAGCAAGGAGCACCGCGAGGCCGCGCGCAAGCTGCGCGCGCTCCTAGGCGTGTTCGAGGCCAAGCGCGATCTGGTCACGCTTGGCGCCTACGCCAAGGGCAGCGACAAGGAGCTCGACGAGGCCATCGCCAAGATGCCGAAGATCGAGCAACTGCTCCGCCAGAACGCGAGCGACAAGGTCCCATTCGCCGAGACCGTGGCCCTGCTGGCGCAGGCCGTCCGCTAGGTGCGTGTGCTGCATAGCACACGCACACAGCCTCGGACGAGCCTCGGCTAGTCGCCCGCGCGCCGTCTCACGGGCACGCGTGCGTGCTCAACGTCAGAGGCGCGCGCGGGGCCTGCGTGAAATCGAACGCGCCCATCATGCTCCCCGCCGTGCCGTCGCGCGCGTGCGGATCGCGCGAGGTCATGAAGTCCGTGCCCCAGAGCTCCTCGACCAGCCTCGGCACCGACGCCTGCTCCGTCGGCGTCGAGAGCACGTAGCCTTTCTTCGCGTAGGGCGAGATGACGATGGCGGGGAGCCGGAAGCCTTCCTGGAAGACGTTGCCGTTGCTGCACTTGTGCACGGTCGGCGCGACGTGATCGTAGAAGCCGCCCCAGTCGTCCCACGTCACGACGATCGCCATCTCGTTCCACTGCGGCAGCTTCATCGCCGCGTTGACGATCTCGACGGTGAAGTTCTCGCCCGCGCAAGGATATGCCGTCGGGTGCTCGGACACGTCGCCGCCCCAGAGGTGCGCGATCGTGAGGTTCGCGATGCGCCCCGCGCTCAGATCCGCCACGAGGTCGGCTTGCTTGCGGAAGTGCGTCGCGTGGTTGGGGTCGGCCGCGACCGACTTGGTCATCAGCGCGAGCGCGCCGCCGTAGTCCGCCCAGGTGAAGCCCTGGGGCAAGTGATCCACGAGCGTGGGGACGTCGAAGCAGGGCGCCACCGTCTTCGTCGTGCAGTTGTCCGGGTCGTAGGACGTCACGGTCACGTTCTTGTCCGCCGTGCAGCCGAAGCCGCTGCAGGTGCCGCCGTCCGGGTTGTTGCACTTTGCGTTGTTCAGCACGAGCGACTGAGCGTTCCAGAAGACGGCGTGACCCGGCGTGCTCGGCCCGAGCGTCGTCGAGAAGAAGTGATCGGCCAGCACGAAGTTGCGGGCGTACTGCCAGTAGTTCGGGATCTGCTTCTCCGTGTAGTAGACGAACGGCAGCGTGCCGGCGCCGGTGAGGTCGAAGCCGTTCATCGCGCCGGAGCGGTAGGCCGTCTGCCCGCACGAGTTGGAGTGGCAGAGATCCTTCGA
>DATIQP010000657.1:0-19520 GCA_035470765.1 Polyangiaceae bacterium
GCGAGCCCGTCCATGCCCTCCTTCTTGAGCAGCATCGTGTCGACCACGTTGCGGCGCAGCGGGAAGTCGAACTGCCCGTCGAGCTTGGTCGCCGGGTCGACGAACGTCTTGATGAAGTCCGCGTTGTAGAAGTCGTACGTCTCGCCGACCATGTAGAAGCGCTGCTGCGGCGACTGCGCGGCGACGATCGTCGACTGGATCTGGCTGCGGAGCTGCAGGAGCCAGCTGCCGTCGACGTGCTTGATCGCGTCGAGGCGGAAGCCGTCGGCCCCGGTGTTCTGGATCCACGAGACCGCCGCGTTGACGGAGTAGTCTCGCGCGGCCTGCACGGTGTAGTTCCAGTGCGGCAGGTAGCTGGTGAACCAGCAGCGCTGCGCCTGCGCGTTCCAGTCGCAGTTTTGCCCGCAGATGCAGTCGCCGCCGTTGTACGAGTTCGGCCAGAACCAGCCCGGGTTGTTCTGGTAGGTGGGGCTGTCGATCTCGACGTGCACCATCGCGTAGTCGAGCAGCACGCGGAGCTTCTTGGCGTGCGCGGCGGTGACGAGATCCTTGAGATCCTGCATCGAGCCGAAGCGCGGCTCCGGCTGCGAGGTGTCGTACGGCCAGTACCCGTGGTAGCTCGAGTACAGGTGCGTGTCGCCGCCCATGCCGATGCCGGCGAACGTGTCGGCGTTCTTCACCGGCACAGTGAGCCAGAGCACGTTCGCGCCGAGATCGTTGAAGTAGCCGGCGTTGATCTTGGCGGTCACGCCCTTCCAGTCGCCGCCCTGGTACTGCGCGGGAAACTGCACGCCGCTCGGCGCCGTGCCGTTGTTGGTCGGATCGCCGTCGAAGAACCGGTCGACGAAGACGAAGTAGATGACCGCGTCGCGCCAGTCGTAGACGCCCGGCGGCGGGTCGGGCGGTGCGTCGCACAGCGCGGGCTGGCAGGTCACCGGCGCGAGGACGTTGTTCGTGTTGTTGTTGCTGTCGGTGATCGTCGGCTGGTTCGGGTCGATGACCCACTGCGTGCCGTTGACCAGAAACTTGTACTGTACACTCTTGCCGTAGGGCACGTTGACGGTGGCGCGCCAGACGCTCCCCTGGTGCGTCATCGGGTCGCCCGTGCTCCACGAGACGGCGCCGCGGTAGTCGCCGCGCAGCTCGACGCTCTGCTCGTTGTTGAACGGGTAGGTGAAGTCGTGGGCGCAGCGCTCGAGCTCCGGCGGGCAGACGAAGCCGGTGTTGCCGGTCCCGCTGCCGTACTGGCCGCCCTGCCCGTTGCCGGGATTGAACGTCGACGCGTCGGGCGGGTACCCGAGCGGCGGGTTGTTCGTCGCGTCGCTTCCGCACCCGGCCGCGAGGCCGACGGCGAGCACACCGACGAGACCGAGCAGCGGGGAGGCGAAGGAAGCGATGCGCATGGAGGCCCCTTGGAATGGTGTCGCGCCCAGCTTGGTCGCGCGAGGGGCTGCTGTCAACTCAGGCCTGAGTGACGTTTTTCGCCCCGAGAGGCTGCCCCTCCTCTCGGCTTGTGCGGTCGTGGTAGCCTTTCGTTCCATGGCCGTCTCTCTTCGCTTGCGCGCGGGCCTGATGGCGCTCGCCTTGGCATCGTTCGAGTCCCGCGCCCTGGCGCAGACGCAAAACCTCGGGAACGAGACCGCGGACGATGCGCGCGCCGGCGCCCGCGCCGCGGCGACCGCAGGCGTCCGTGCGATGAACGAGGGGCGATGGGCCGACGCGATGACGCTCTTCGCGAAGGCCGAGGCCCTCGTGCACGCGCCCCCGCACCTTCTCTACTTCGCGCGTGCGTCGGTGAAGCTGGGCAAGCTCGTCCAGGCGAACGAGGCCTACGTCAAGATCATGCGCGAGACGCTGCCCTCGAACGCGCCCAAGGCCTTCGTCGATGCGCAAGCCGCAGCAGCGGAGGAGCAGCCTAAAGTCGAGCAGAGCCTGCCTCGCCTCACGGTCGTCGTGGAGGGAGACAAGGCCTCCGAGGCTCACGTCACGGTGAACGGCGAAGCGTTCCCGCAGGCGCTCATCGGCATCCCCGCGCCGCACGATCCGGGCGACCTCGTGATCGAGGCCGTCGCGCCGGGCTGGCGAAGCGAGAAGCAGAAGCTCACCCTCAAGGAGGGCGAGCGCCAGACGGTGAAGCTCAAGCTGAGCATCCAGGACGCGACCGCCGTGCCCGGTCCGCTCGAGCCGACGCCCCAGCCGGCCGCGCCGAAGACGGGGTTGAAGGTCGCCGGCTGGATCACGGTCGCCATCGGCGTCGGGGGGCTCGGCGTGGGCACCTACTTCCTCGTCGACAACCGGAACAACCGCGAGGCCGCCAATGCGCTGTGCAACCTGCCCAACAACGTGTGCCCCTCGGCGCAGCGGTCCACGATCCAGTCGTACGACTCGGCAGCGAACACTTCGGAGCTGCTCTCGTGGATCGGCTATGGCGTCGGCGGCGCCGCGGTGGTGGCGGGGGTGGTGATGCTCGTGCTCTCGCGCGGAGGCTCGACGGAGGCACCACCGCCGAAGGCCGCCGTCGTCCACCCGTGGTTTGGCCTTGGGTCGGTTGGCTTGTCGGGGAGCTTCTAGATGAAACGAATGAACTGGCCTATCCGGGTACTTCTCGCCAGCATCGCCCTCCTCCTGGCGATGGTCGTAGGGTGCCTCGACCAACCTGATCGCTTCTACGACGACGCTGCGGTGACGGTCGACGGCGGGCCCGATGTCACGATCGATGCCACGACCGATGGCTCGCCCGACGCCGGCGACAGCTCGAACGACGCCGACGCCGACGTCGTCGAGAAGGCGGATGGCTACGTCGACACGGGTATCGTCGAGACCGGAGCGTCCCAGTTCAGCGTGGGCGGCACCGTCACCGGGCTGTTCGGCACCGGGCTGGTGCTACAGGACAACGGCGGTGACGACCTGGCCATCGCAGCCCCCGGCGCGTTCACCTTCTCGCTGAAGGTCTCGACCGGGTCGCCGTACGCCGTGACCGTCAAGTCGCAGCCCACGGGGCCGTCGCAGACGTGCGTGGTCACCAACGGGAGCGGCACCATGGGCAGCGCCGACGTGATCAACGTCCAGGTGTCCTGCACGACGAACACCTTCACCATCGGCGGCAACGTCAGCGGCCTCTCCGGGTCAGGGCTCGTGCTGCAGAACAACGGCGGCAACGATCTGACGATCACGACCAACGGAGCCTTCACCTTCGCGAACCCGATCGCGAGCGGCGGTCCCTACAACGTCACGATCAAGACGCAGCCGTCGAGCCCCTCGCAGACGTGCAACGTCAGCGGCGGCTCCGGGACCGTGGGCAGCGCCAATATCACGAGCGTCGTCGTCAACTGCGCAAGCAACACGTACACCGTCGGCGGAACCATCACCGGGCTCAACGGGACGGTCGTCCTTCAAAACAACGGCACGAACAACCTCACGCTCACGGCGAACGGCTCCTTCGCGTTCTCCACGCCGATCGCCGGCGGCTCGCCCTACTCGGTCACGGTCCTGACGCAGCCGAGCTACCCGCCGCAGACCCAGACGTGCACGGTCACGAACGGCAGCGGCACGATGCCGTCGGCGAACGTAACCAACGTCGCCGTCAACTGCGTGACGAAGACCTACACGGTGGGAGGGAGCGTCACCGGCATGACCGGCGGGACGCTGGTGCTGCAGGACAACGGCGCCGACAACAAGACGATCACCGCGAGCGGGGCGTTCACCTTCGCGACCGCAATCGCCAGCGGCAGCGCCTACTCCGTCACGGTGCTCACCCAACCGTCGGGCCAGTCGTGCAGCGTCACGAACGGCAACGGCACGGTCACTTCGGCCAACATCACCAACGTCGGGGTGACGTGCGCCAACGCGATCGCCTTCAGCGAGAACTTCGATGGTGTGACCGCACCCTCGCTTCCCGCGGGCTGGACCAGCAGCGTCCTCAGCGGCGTCGGCGCCAACCCCTGGTCGACCACGACCGCTCAGGCGGACACGCCGCCCAACAGCGCGTTCGTCGCCGAGGTCGCCAAACCGGCAGAAATGGTCCTCGTCTCGCCCACGTTCACCGTCGGAACGGCCACCGCGACGCTCTCGTTCAAGAACTACTTCAACCTGGAGGTCGGGCCGTCAATCGCCTGGGACGGCGGCGTCCTCGAGATCTCCATCAACGGTGGCGCGTGGACCGACATCATCGGCGCGGGCGGCACCTTCATCCAGAACGGCTACATCTACCCGATCTCCACCAGCTACCAGAACCCCCTTGGCGGGCGTCAGTCGTGGACCGGCAACTCCGGCGGCTTCATCACGACGATCGTCCAGCTCCCGGCGAGCGCCGCTGGCCAGCCCGTTCAGCTGCGGTGGGCGTTGGGGTGCGACAAGCTCAACGCCGTCTGGGGCTGGGCCATCGACACGGTCGTCGTGACCAACTGAAGCGCCGATGGCCGCCCAATAGGCGCCGTCTGCGCAGGATGTGGGTGTGGCGCAAAGCTCGCTTGTGGCGTAAGTGCGTGCGATACTGAGACAGTGAGCCTTGCCCCGCCGTCGCCCTCACTCATGCCCGGCCACAGGCTGGATCGCTATGAGCTGCTGGCGCTCATCGCGGAGGGCGGCATGGGGCAGGTGTGGCTCGCGCGCCTCGTCGGCAAGCACGGGTTCGAGAAGCTAGTCGCCGTCAAGACGCTGCTGCCCAAGTACGCCGCCGACCTCAAATTCCAGCAGATGTTCCTCGACGAGGCGCGCATCGCGTCGGGCATCGAGCACGCCAACGTCGCGCAGATCCTCGACCTCGGCGAGCAGAACGACGTGCTCTATCTCGTGATGGAGCTCGTCGACGGCGAGGCGCTGTCGAAGCTCACGCGCGTCCTCACGAAGGCCAAGATCGAGTTTCCGATTTCCCTCGGCCTCCGGATCATCGCCGACACTTGCGCCGGCATCCACGTCGCCCACGAGCTGCGCGGGCCGGACGGCCATGAGCTCGGGATCGTGCATCGCGACATCTCCCCGCAGAACATCCTGATCACGACGACCGGTGTCGCGAAGCTGATCGACTTCGGCATCGCCAAGGCGCGCGATCGCTTCGCCGGCGAGACGAGCGAAGGGATCCTGAAGGGGAAGATCCACTACATGGCGCCGGAGCAGGCGCTCGGCAAGAAGATGGATCGCCGCGCCGACGTCTTCGCGCTCGGCGCCATCCTCTATCTGCTCTTCGCGGGGCGGCCGGCGTACGACGGCGAGAGCCAGCTCGAGATCCTGCACCTGCTCACGTCGGGTCGCCCGCCACTTCCGCTTCCCGCTTCGGTGCCGCGGCCCGTCAGCGACGTGATTCGAAAGGCGCTCGCGCCGGCACCGGAGGCGCGCTACCAGACGGCGCTCGAGCTGCAGCGCGCCATCAACAAGGTGATGGGCGAGTGCAAGCTCATGGCCGACACGTCGGACGTCGCGGCCTTCGCGGCGACGCACCTCGCCGCGCGCACGCAAAAGAGGCGACAGGCCATCGAGCTCGCGCTGAGGGCCGCGGCCGAGCGAGCCGCGGTGAACGCCACCCTCCTCAGCCCGACCTCCACCAAGTCGTCGCCCGGGACCAAGACCAACATGCCGCTCGGGGCGGTGACCCCGGGGCCGGCCAGCACGACGGACGTGGTCGTGCTCCCGGGGCAACGAGCGGAGCACATCGAAGTAGGGCGCGTGCCCTCCGTGTCGGAGGTCGAAGCCGTCGCGATGCGCTCGGACGGGATCTCGCAGACGATGGCGAGCTCCAGGCCGAAGCGGCGCGGGTTCGGCCGAGTGGCGCTCGTTGGCGCCGCCGCGGCCGTGATCGCGCTGGTCATCGGGCTGGTGGCGACGCGCGGACCTCGGGACACGGGCAAGAATGCGCCGGTGGCCAACGCCGGCCCCGCCTCCACGAAGGCCTCGGCACCGGCTCCCGACCCGTCGACGGCACCCGCGCCGAAGGCCGACCGGCCCCAGACGACCGCGTCCACGGGGAACGTGCCGGACGCGGCGGCGCCGGCCGAGCCCGTGGTGGTAGCCAGACCGAACGGGCCGAGTGGGCGACCGGTCACGCACCACGTCACCCCCGCCGCAACCGCGGCGAAGACCTCGCAGCCCGCGCCGACCCAGACGCAGACGCAGACGCACTCGAACGTTCCCGATTTCGGCTACTGAGCGCTCGACTCACGGCGCGCACGCGCTGCCGCGCGGAACGAAGATCGCCACCGAGTGTCCGGGCAGCGAGATCGTCGCCGCGGACGTGTCGAAGCCGAGACCGCTCCCCAGAGCGTCGACCCACGCGCCCGCCGCGAGCCCCTTCGTGAGAAGTGTGACCGGCGTCGCCCCGCCCCGTTCGACCACGACGACGGCCGCGGCGCCTGAATCGGCCTCGCGCGCGAAGGCGAGCGTCTCGGCGTCGGTGACCAGGGCACGATAAGTCCCGCGGCGCAGCGCGTCCGAGCACGCTCGGAGCTTGCCCAGCGCCGCGACGAAGTCGCGCGTTTGGGTCTGCAGCGGCGACAGGGCCGCGTCGTCGGGCATCACGCGGCGCGAGTCCGGATCCTGACGGCCCGCGAGCCCGATCTCGTCGCCGTAGTAGACGACGGCCGCGCCGGGGAGCGTGTACGCGAGCGCGAGCGCCATACGCTGCTTCTGGTAGACGAGCGCGTCCTGCGACTGCAGCGCGGGCGTCCACCCGTCCCCGTCGGCGTCGCCCGCGCTCACCGACGAGAAGCGCGTGACGTCGTGGTTGCCGATGATGCGAGCCATCACCGCGCCCGAGCCGGCGAACGAGCTCTCACCGGTCTTCTCGGTCGCGTCGACGTCGCCGAGCGGCTCGGTCTCCTGGGCGATCGCGCCGCGGAGGGTCCACATCATCGGGAAGTCGAACTCGCCGTCGAGGCCGAACGGGCCGAGGTCGTAGCGGAGGTAGTCGAACCCTCCCTGCCCGGTGAAGTTCTCGCCGAGGACGTACGTCTTGCTGCCCGGGTGGTCGAAGCGACGGCGCAGGTCGTCGGCGATGCGGCGGTTGGCGGCGCGGGGCATCATCGGAATGGCGTCGATGCGAAGGCCGTCGCCGTCGAAACGATCGATCCAGAAGCTCACGTCGCTCGTCACCGTGGCGGCCACGTCGTCGCGATGCCAGTCGAAGCTCGGGAGATAGGGCGCGAACCAGCAGTCCTCGATATGCGTGTTCCAGTCGCACGTGCCGACCCCGCAGACGCACTGTTGGCCCCAGTCGGTGAACCAGGAGCCGTCCGAGTGCTGCGCGACGTAGTCGTGCTCCTGGTGGACGTGGTGCGGCACCACGTCGAAGACGACGCGGATGTCCTTGGCGTGAGCGGAGGCGACGAGCGCGTCGAGGTCCTGCTCGCTGCCGAAGCGCGGGTCGAGAGCGCGCGCCGACTTCGGCCAGTAGCCGTGGTAGGCCGAGTAGGGGCGGCCGTCGTTGCCGGGGAAGCTTCCGTCGGGGTTGAGGTAGAGCGGAGAGAGCCAGAGCGCGTTGAAGCCCAGCGCCGAGAGCTTGCCGCTATCGATCTCCGCGCGCAGGCCGGAGAGCGTGCCTCCGGCCCAGTCCGAAGCCACCGCGGGCGCGGCGAGCGCGCCGCCGGGGCCACGGTAGCGATCCACGATGACCTGGTAGATGACCGCGTCGCGCCAGTCCCACGGCCGCGCCTCGTTCCAGACCGTGAGGCGTACGGGCGGCGTTGCGACGTGGGCGACGTTGGAGGCGGTCACCTCGAAGACGTGCTTGCCCGGCAACAGGCCGCTCATCGAGAGCGTGATGTGGCCGTGCTCGTCGGCGGTCGCGACCGCCGCTCCGTCGGCGGGAGTGACGGAGACGGACGCCGGGTCGAGCGGCGAACGATCGCTCGCGGCCGAGAACGTGAGGCTGGCCACGCCGGCTCCATCGAGCGTGCCGCTCGCCGAGTCCACGCCGAGCTTGGGCACCGAGCAGTCGTCCTGGAAGAGCAGCGACACCTCGGCGCCGTCGTGGAACGCCGTCGTGCCGACGTATGGATCGGTGACCCACTGGCCGTCGTCGATGAAGGCGTACTCTTGCGGGCCGGGCGGCGGCGTCACCTGCGTACCGCGCCATCCGTCGTCACGGTCGGCCGGCAGGACGTGCAGGCCACGCTGCCAGCCCTCCCAGCTCGTGACGACCTCGACGTGCGAGAGGGAGCTCGGGGGGTGATACCAGAGCGTTCGCGCGCACGACTGCACGGGGTAGGGCGAGCTCGCGTCCGTGCTGCACGCGAGAGGGACGGCGAGCGCGCCGAGCCAAGGAATCAAGCGTCGTGCGGTGCGCACAGAGATGGTTCTAGCACCGAAGCGACGTGCAGCTCAGAGACCCGCGTCGCCGCCCTTGGCGAGGCATAGCGCGGCGAGCACGTCGGCCTCGCGGTCCCGCTTCTGGGCGCGCAGCAAGCGGGACGCCTTGCACTCGGGAGGCTCGCCCGTGCCGGTCCGCCCCACCGACGTCGGGTCGAACGCCGGCGTCGTGGCCGGCAGGGAGGCGCTGCTTCTCGGCGCGCTACTCGCCGCGGCCTCCACCCGGAGTCCCTCCTCGATCTGGCCCGCGTCGTAATAGGGCGTCGGCTCGAGATCCGTCGTGATCCTGTCCGGGTTCTTGCCCTGCATGACGGCGGCGCAGCGGCGCTCGAAGAAGTCGAGATAGGCGGTGCGGCCGGTCTCGCGCAGCGCGCAGATGGCGCTGCAGTCGGGGATGTCTTCCCGGCAGGCCTCCGTGCGCGGCGTGCTCGCGCCCGCTTCGGGCGAGGTGCCGGGCGGCGGGGCGGCGGCGGGCTGGCACGACGCCAAGACCAGGATCAGCGGCGCGCAAGCAAGGACTTTCCTCGACCGAGTGGCGCGCATCAGTCCCCTGCTCCGCGGCTTGCGCCGCGATGGTCCTTCCCGAGCAGCCCGAAGGCGGCCTTGCGCCTCAGCTCCTCGAGTCGCTTGGCGAGCTCGCCGCAGCCGATCGTCGCGAAGCGCTCGTGAAGGACGAACGGCTCGTCGCCCGAGCGCAGGATGCGGAGCGTCGACGGCTCCTCGAACTCGACGCGCTCGATCGTGTCCCATGCGAGAAAGGCGCTCTTGCCGTTGCGTTCGAAGACCACGCCGTCGACCCGAGCCGCCAGCGAGGCGTCCTCGCGCAGGGTGGTGGCGAGCTTCACGACGGCGATCGCCGGTCCGACGACGACGCAGACGGCGGCGACGATGGCGATGCCGATCTTGAGCGCCGCGACGCCCTTGAAGACGACGAACGCGAAGACCCCGAGCGTCGGCCCCATGAGGAGAACGAAGGCGCCGAGCGCGAGCGGGCCCAGCACCGCGCCGTCGACGCGGTGCCACTCGAGCACCTTGGGCACGGGCGCGTCAGCCTCCAGAACGGTAGAGGGCATAGATGACCGCCCAGCTCATCGCCAGGAGTAGGAGGAAAACGACCCAAGCGAGCGCGTCCGCGTGACGCAGCCCGCGACGCGTGCCGACCAGACCCCAACCCATCGAGAAACCGGAGACGCCGTTGCCGACGTGGTAGGCGACGCCGAGCGTCCCCAGCAGGTAGACGACCAGCGTCGGCGTGTGCGAGTGCATCTCTCGCGCGATGTCCGCGAAGGGCTCGGGGTGGCCTTCGACGAAGCGCGGGTGCAGCATGGCGAGCCAGAGGTGCGCCCCCAGGAAGAGGAGCACGCCCACCGCGGCGAAGCGCTGGAGCAAGTACTTCAGGTTCGCCATCGTGCGATAGCGGATGTTGTTCGGCCGCGACGTCAGCAGGCGGCCGACGCCCCACGCCGCGTGGACCGCGAGCGGCAGCAGCACGATGATCGCGGTGACGAGCTGCGCGACCGGGTGCGAGTACGTGGTGACCGACTTCTCCCACGCCTGGCCCCCCTCGAACGCCGCGAGGTTGTTCCAGACGTGGACGAACGTCCAGACGCTCAGCGGCAGAACGGCCAGGAGCGAACCGAGCCGGGCTCGGACGAAGCCTGAACGCTGGGGGACAGTCGAGGTGGCCGCCGACATGGCACTGCGAGGTTTAGGGCGCCGGGCGCCGGCTTACAAGGAGTTCGCGTCGGAACGGTTGCGCTCGGGGAGACCACCGGGCAGTCTGCTCTGCCAGCAAAGGTCATGCGCAAGGCCCTCGTTCTGCTCCTGGCTCTCGTCCCGACCTCGGCATGGGCCACGGTGCCGGTGCGCGCGACCGTCCGCGGGGCCGAGGTCCAGGACGTCGAGGTCGTCGTGGGAGGGGTGGCGCACAAGGCCCGCTTCGATACCCTCTCCCGCACGAGGCTCGACCCCGGGCCCGTGACGCTGCGGGCCTCGGTCCCCGGGGACCGGACGGGCGTCGAGGTGGCCGCCTGCGCGGGCCGCGGCGCCGTCGTGATCGACGGTGTGCGGTACGCGCCCCCGCCTGGCCCGTTCGTCGTCCGGCTCGCGCCGCGCTCCGCTCCCCACAGCGTCGAGGTGGAGATCGGCGTCAGCTCGTACGAGCGGCGTGTCGCGTGCGGGGATCCGCTCCGCGCCGGCGCAGTCGTCGACGCGCGCGAAGGCATCGTCGGGCTCGACTTCCCGAGCCCCGTGGCGGCGCGCGGCGGGGGACATGCGCTGATGTACGTCCCGCCCGGGCACGACGCGACCAAGCCCGCGGTCCTGCTCGTCGGCGTGCATCCCTGGAACGGCACGCCTTCGACGTACACGGCGTACGCGGAGCTACTCGCCGCGGCTCGCCAGCACGACGTGGTGCTCCTCTTCCCGAGCGGCCTCGGCAACTCGCTCTACACCGCGCCCGCCGAGAGCGAGACGATGCGCGCCATCGACGCCGCCAGCCGCGCGCTCGCGATCGATCCGCGGCGCGTGTCGATCTGGGGCGCCTCGATGGGCGGCCAGGGCGCGTGCACCATCGGCCTGCACCACCCCGATCGCTTCGCCTTCATCGCCAGCTACTTCGGCGACGCGAGCTTCAACATCGCCTCGTACGTGCGATCGATCCTCCCGACGCAAGAGGCCGCACACCGCGTCAACCCCATCGACGTCATCGACAACGCGCGGCACGTCCCGGGGTGGCTCATTCACGGCGACGCGGACCGAACGTCCAACGTCCACGAGAGCGAGCTGCTCGACGAAGCGCTCCGGCAGCGCGGCTACGCGGTGCGCTTCGACAAGGTGCCCGGCCGCGGCCACGAGGGGATGCTGGTCGCCGAGCACGTCGCGGAGGTCGTCGCGCGCGCCGCGCAGGCCCGCAGCCCCGAGCACCCCGCGCGCGTGACGTTCCGCACCATCGCGGCGCCAGCCGCGGAGCAGGGAACCGTGCGCCCCGAGGACGACCGGGCCTACGGCGTGCGCATCGTCCGGGCAGGAGCCGCGGACGCGTTCGTCGATCTCGAGCTCTCCGCCGGCAAGATCGTGGTTCATGCCGCAGAGGGCGTGCGTGAGATCGTGCTTGGGAGCGGGGCCCTCGGCGCGCCGCGCGGCACGCCCGTCGTCTGGAGCGGTCCCCACGGAGCCGCGACGCTCCGTTGGGAGTAAGCTCGCCCTGTGCGATCGCGCCTGTGGCTCGTCATCGTTGCCGTGCTGTCGATCGCGACGCTCGCGGTCGGCTTGCGCGTGGGCGCGGGTGACGCCGTCCGAGCCGCCATCGTGTACGGCGCGCCGCTCCCTGCGGGCGGAGGCCATGCCGCGTGGCAGCTCCGCACGGAGCTCGACGACGGGCGCGAGCGCACGGCCGAGACGACGGCGTTCACCGCGGCGGTCCGCGCACGCGGCGTCACGCGCACGATCGAGGGAGCGACGAACGACGACGGCGTCGCGGAGATCGCGTTCGACGCGCCCGGCCTCGCGACCGGAGACGACGTCGAGCTGGAGGTGCGCGACGCGCGCGGCCTGCTGCTGGCGCAAGGCCGGGCGGATTGGCCCAAGCAGCCACCCCGCCGGGAGCCGCCGCGAGGCTTGCTACGGCCCACGCGCGTGGAGGGCGCCCTGCGGCTGTCCGTGGCCGTGCTCGGAGCGCGCCTCGCACCGGGTCAGTCGGGCCGCGTGTGGGTGAGGGTCGACGCCGCAGGCGAGCCGCCGCGCGAGCCGCGCGTGGACGCGACGCCGGATCCTGGGCTCGACGTGACGCGCGCGTTCGCGCCCGCCGGGCCGACCTGTCCGCGATGGGGCGTCGTCGAGGTCACGCCGCGAGGTCACATCGGCGGCCTGCTGCTCTCGGCGCACGACGCGCTCGGCCGCAAGGGCGAGTGGTACGGCGCGATGCCGATCGCCGCGGGGGCGATGCACGTGAACGCGCCGCTCGTCGCCGCGCCTGGCCCGGTGAAGGTGCAGATCGTCTCGGCGAGCGCGCGCGCCCTCGCCTACGCGGAGCTCGACGACGCGAAGGGCCGCGTCGCCGCCGCCGTGGTGCCGCTCGTAGGTGAGCCGCCGACGGGAGAGGTCTCGTTCGACGCGCAGGGGCCAGGCCTCGGCTGGCTCGTCGTCTCCGGCGAGCCCGACGGCGCCGTCGCGATGCGCGACGCGACGCGCGCGATGCCCCTCTGGATCGGTCCGGGCGCGCCGTGCGAGGCCGACCTCGCGGGCATCGCCCCGGCGTCCTTCGAGCGCTTCGTCGCCGTCGACGGCTTCGTCCGCCAGCGCGCCCTGCTCGCCGCGAGGCGGCGCCGGGGCCGTCTCATCGCGCTGGGCGCGCTCGCGCTGGGCTCGCTCCTCGAGACGCTGCTGCTGCTCCGCGCCGCGCGCGAGGGCCGCGAGGGCCTCGCGAAGCTCGAAAGGGCGCTCGGCGCCGATGAGGGCGCCGGCTCGAAGGCCGCCGCACGAAGCCGCGCTGCGCTCGACCTGCTGGCGGTGCTCCTTCTGAGCGCCCTCGGCTTCGCGCTCCTGTTCGCCCTCGTCGAGTGGCAAAGTCGCTGACGCGGCTGTGGAATTTGGCGGACACACCTGCGAATGCGCCTCCTCGTCCAAATGACCAGGAAGGAAGCGCGAAGGCGGCTCGGCGGCGTCACGCCCGACTGGCGCTGCGGAGAAACCGCTCGTCGTCTCGCGGTGTTTCGCCGGTTTGCGCGGCTGCGAACGGACTGACGCAAACCGTATGCATTCTACACACACCGACCGGCGCGGGGCTTGCAGAACCCGGAGCCGAGGTAGTCACCATGACAGTCGATCTGCTCGCCGTGTACACGCCCGTCGGTGGGGGTCACAAAGCAGCGGCGCTCGCGACGTGCGAAGCGGCGCGCGCGCGCGGCCTCGGCGCCGAGGGGCGCGACCTGTTCCAGCTCGCGCCGCGCATCTTCGGCGACACCTACGTCGCGGCGCACCTGAACGGGCAGGCGCGCGCGCCCAACCTCTATGGCAAGGGCTACTTCTCTTCGAACCGCCGCGGCGGCGCGCTCGAGCCGATGCGGCTCGGCTTCGACCGCGTCGTGTTCGGCAGGCTGCTCCGCGAGGTCCGCGCGCTCCGTCCTCGCGTCATCGTCGCGACGCACCACCTGCCGCTCGTCGTGCTCGGCCGCGCGCGGCGCAAGGGGCTGCTCGACGTCCCCGTCGTGGGCGTCGTCACCGACTACACCGCGCACGCCGTGTGGGCCGAGCGAGGCATCGACGCCTTCTGCGCGGCGGCGCCTCTCGCCGCGCAGGAGCTCGCCGCCCACGGCGTGGATCCGTCGCGGGTGATCTTGACGGGCATCCCCGTGCGCGAGGCGTTCGAGGCCGCCGCGCCCGTCCGCAACCCATCCGCGGACGAGCCTCTGCGCGTGCTCGTCACGAGCGGCGGCTTCGGCGTCGGACCGATGCGCGGCATCGTCGAGTCCTTCGCCGGCTCTCGCGGCGTCGAGCTCACGGTCGTGTGCGGCGCGTCCGAGGAGCTGCGCGCGCGCGTCGCCGGCGACGTCGAGCGGCTCGCCATCCCGGCCCGCGTCCTCGGCTTCGAGCGCGACATGCCGTCGCGCGTCGCGGAGGCCCACATCGTCGTCGGCAAGGCAGGCGGCCTCACCGTCTCCGAGACCATGACGGCGGGTCGCCCCATGGTCATCGTCGGCACCATCCCCGGAAACGAGCTGCTCAACGAGCGCTACGTGGTGAGCGCAGGCGCCGGCTACGCCGCGAAGCCGAGCGACGTCGGCCCGCTCGCGCTCGCCATGCGCGGGCGCGGCGAGATCGCGACCATGGGCGGCCGGGCGCGCCGGCACGTGATCCATCGGTCGAGCGAGAGGGTGCTGTCGGTGTGCGGCCAGGTGCTCGATACGCGCGCGCGTGCGGCGTGATGGACCACCCCAGGGCGGCCCGAGCTCAGTTGCAGACGTAGTAGCCGGCGAGCACCGTGCTCGGCTTGCACGTCTGGCCCGAGTCGCACGTGGGCGCCTTCGGATCGCAGAAGAGGCTCAGATGCAGATGTTGTAGCCGGGGAGCGTGCACTGGCTGGTGATGCACTGCAGCTGCGGATCGGCGCAGTTCTGCAGGTTCGTGTCGCACCCCACCGGGACCTGGCCCTGCTGCGTGCAGTCGACCTGACACGACACGTCGGTCGCGACCGCGGAGTTCGCACAGTTTCCGCTGCCCGAGCCGCCGACGTTGGCGCAGCAGACGTAGCTCGGCGTTCCCTGCGAGATGCAGTTGTCGTTGCTCGAGCAGCTGATCGGGACGTCCCCGCTGGCGGCGCAGTCGTTCAGGCTGGTCACGCACTGGTACTGCTGCGACGAGAACGTGTGATGGCAGCAGATCTGCGTCTGGGCGTCGCACGTGATGGTGGTGCCGCAGCGGATCTTCGAGCTGGGCGGGCCCACGGGCACATCGACCGTCACGACGTCGACCACGCTCACGTCGCTCGGAGCGCTCACGTCCTGCGCGGGCCCCGAATCCTTCGGCGGCACGGTCACGTCGGCGCCGCTACCTCCGTCGCCGCCACCGCCGCTGCCGCCGTCGGCGAGCAGCGTCGATTGATCGGCTCCCCCACAAGCCGTGATCGCCCAGACCAGACCAAGCTCAAGCAATATGAGTCGCTTCATGTCGTCCTCGTACAAAGAGCGCCGTGCGCAAGCTCTCCGTGCGTGCCAGGGCCGGAAAACCCGCCCGGCCACCAAGTTCGGGCGTCAGTATGGTGGGGATCGGGGCGTCGTGCAACCGAAGCAGCCGAGCATCGGCCAGCGATCCATGCTAAGGCGCCCTCCCCCGAGCATGACCGAACGCCGCACGACCCCCGCCGCACCCGTCCTACATCGGCCCCCTCAGGTGCCGGCGTCGATGGATCTGGCCAAAGACGCCCTCGAGCAGGCCGCGGCCGTCGCCGAAGGGAAGCCCGCGGGCACGCTGGTGCACGCCCCTCGCGAGTCGTTCGAGGCCCTCGCTCGACTCGACGCGTCCGCGCTGCGCAGCCCGCTCGACCGCGTCGTCATGGGTGCCGATCCGGAGGCGGGGCTCGACGCTCTGCTCGACACCGGCGCGCTCGAGGCCCTCTTCCCCGAGGTGCAGGCCATGGTCGGCTTCGGCGACGCGGAGTGGCGCCACAAGGACGTGTGGAAGCACACCAAGCAGGTCGTGCGCCAGGCGGTGCCGCAGCTCGAGGTGCGCTGGGCGTCGCTCTTCCACGACATCGGCAAGGTCAAGACGCGGAGCATCTCGCCCGACGGCAAGGTCCACTTCTTCGGCCACGCCGAGGTGGGCACGCGCATGTTCGACAAGCTCGATCGGCGCCTGCCCCTCTTTTCTCCGGAGCCAGCGCTCAAGGAGACGGTGCGCTTCTTGATCCTCCACCACCTGCGCGCCAACCAGTACGACCCCAATTGGACCGACAGCGCCGTGCGCCGGTTCGCGCGCGAGCTCGGTGAGCACCTCGGCGAGCTGCTCTGCCTCGCGCGGGCGGACATCACCACCAAGCGCCCCGAGAAGAAGCGCCGCGGCTTGAATCAGATCCAGGAGCTCGAGGAGCGCATCCACATGCTCGCCGCGGAGGACGCGCAGGTGCCACCGTTGCCCAAGGGCGTGGGCGACGCGATCATGAAGGCCTTCGCGCTCAAGCCGTCGCGCCTCATCGGAGACATCAAGCAGAAGCTGGAAGCCGCCATCGACGACGGCGAGATCGAGCCGCGCCTCGAGAGCGAGGCGTACGTGGAGTGGATCCGCAAGGACCCCGCGCGGTTCGGGCTGGCCTAGTCAGCGAGAGATCCGCGCGCGCAACTTGTCGATCGTCTGATCGAGGGCGTTGTCCTTGCGCAGGCACCCGTAGCAATCGCGCGTGCCGAGGAAGCCGCAGCCGCCTCGCGTCTGGTACGACTCGAGCACGGCCAGGGTGCGCGCGTCGCCGGTCGTGGCGGCCTGATCGAGCAGGGCCCTCTTGTCGCCGCAGTCCCTGGCGCTGCGTAGATCGAGGGTGATCTGCAGCGCGGGGCTCGCGTGCTTCTGCACCTCGATGCGCGCGAGCGAACGGCGAGCGCGCTGCACCACGGGGCCGGCGGACGACGTCCCGTAAGCGAGGTCGTAGAGGATGTCCGTGCCGGGCGGTCCCATCTTGCCGCTCTCGAGCAGGTCGAACGCCGCGTCGCTGTCCTCGCCGCGCGAGGTCGCCGCGGTCCGCACGGTGGACTGAAGCTGCGTGTCGCGCTGGGCGGCCGGGTCGGCGCCGAGCCAAAGGCCCGCTTCGCTGAACGCCGACTTCGTGTCGCCCTTGGCCGTGTATGCCTGGTAGAGGACGTGGTGCGGCTCGGGGCGATCGGGCGCCTCGACGACGAGCGCGCCCACGCGCGTGATCGCCGCGTCGACCTGGCCGGCGCCGATCTCCGCCTGCGCCTTCTTGATCTCTTGATCGAAGTGCGCGGGCTTCTTCGTGAGCGTGGGCGACGGCGCGTCGGCCGAGCTCGAGGACGCGCCCTGCGACGAGTGCGACACCATCGGCACGACGACGAGCGGGACCACGATGGCCAGCACGCCGACGACCGCAATGGCGGCGTACAGCACCTTCGGCGGGACGCGTCGCACGGCGCCCCGGAAGAACGAGCCCACCTGCGGCGAGAGCGCGAGCACGGTCGGGCTTGTGGCGGGCGGCGACGGCGAGATCTCGGACCGGAGCGAGGGCGACGAAGAGAGCGACGGCAGGCTCGCGCTGGACGTGACCGAGAGGCGCGGCGACGACCCGACGGGCAGCACCGGCGACGAGGTGCGCACGAGCATGTCGGTCGCGCCGAGCACCGCGCCGGCGAAGGCGTCGAGCGCGTCGGCGATCTCCTTGGCTTCCTGGGGTCGGTCGCTGGCCTCCTTGGCGAGCATCCTCATCACGAGCGTTTCGAGCTCGGGCGGGACGTTGGCGCCGCGCTCCGCCATCGGAGGGACGGCGGCCGTCAGGTGCATGCCGAGCAGCTTCACCTTGCTCTCGTCGTCGAACGGACGCGCCCCGGTGATCATCTCGTAGAGCATGATGCCCAGCGAGTACATGTCTGCGCGCTGGTCCACGGCCTGCCCGAGCGCCTGCTCCGGCGCCATGTACTCCGGCGTCCCGTACACCATGCCGGCCTGCGTGAGCGCCTTGGCGCCGCTCTTGGACTGCGGCGCGATCTCGCCGACGGGGACCTTGGCGATGCCGAAGTCGAGCACCTTGACGAAGTGCGCGTCGCCGTCCCGCTCGACGAGCATGACGTTCTCGGGCTTCAGATCGCGGTGCACGATGCCGAGGCCGTGCGCGCGCGTCAGCGCGCCGGCGATCTGCCGCGCCACGTGGACCGCCACCGGGATGGGCATCGGGCCCTTGGTGATCGCCTCGCGGAGGCTCTTGCCCTCGACGAACTCGAGCACGAGAAAGAAGGCGCCGTCGTCGAGCTTGCCGAAGTCCGTCGCCGCGGCGACGTTCGGGTGCTCGATGTGCGCGGCCGCCATCGCCTCCCGCTCGAAGCGCGCCACGACCTCGTCCATCTGGCTCATCTCGGGGTGCAGGACCTTGAGCGCCACGCGCTTGTGCATGAGCGTGTGCTCGGCCTGGTACACGGCGCCCATGCCGCCCTCGCCGAGCAGCTTCTCGATGCGGTAGCGCCCGCCGATCATGGAGCCGACGATGGACTTCTGGCCCGCCGGGGTCTCGCGCGGCGCCGCTTCTTTTGCCGGGTCGCCCGTGGTCATGGCGAAGTTAGTTCGTAGCACACCCGACCGCGGGTGTAGACGCAGCAGGCCATCATGGCGTCGAGCCCGGCTTGACACGGGCGCGGATCGCTTGGACGGTGCTTTCGACGGAGTCCGAGCCCGTGCGCAGGCAGGGGTGGCAGTCCTTGCGGCCCTTGCGCCCGCAGCCGCCGCGCTTCAAATACGGCGTCAGCAGGTCGAGCGTGCGGGCGTCGCCGTCCTTCGCCGCCTGAGCGAAGTACTTCTTCTTGGCCTCGCACGGGTCCGACGAGGCCCGGATCCCCGCGGCGACCGCGAGCGCGGGGCTCATGTGCACCTTGACCACGTCGCCTTGGAGGGCCTGCTTGGCGCGGGTGGCGACCGCGGGCGCGCTGGGCGCCGTGGAGCCGTAGGCGAGATCGTAGAGGACGTCCGCGCCCGCTCGCCCCAGCTTGTTCTCGAGCAGATCGAACGCAGGGCTCTCGGCGGCGGCATCGAGCGCGGCGGCGCCCACGGCACGCGCCACGTCGTCGTCCTGCTCCGCCGCGGTCGGGCTCGCCGCCACGTAAGCGGAGGCCTCCCGCACGACGGAGCCGCGATCGCCCGAGGCGGACGCGTTGAGGCACCGCACCCGGTGATCGCCCGAGGGCGCGGCCGCCGCGCTCGATCCGGCCTCGTGCGATCGCCCGCTCAACCGCACCACGGCGACCACCACGAGCGTGGCGCCGAGGAGCCCGAGAAGCGCCACCACGCCCATCACCGCGTAGAGCTTCTGCCTTCGCCCCATCCGGAGCGGGAGCCGATCGAGCGGCAGCGCGCTCTCCGCCTGGGTGAGCACGTGCTCCACCACGCGGCGGACCTGCGAGGCGCGAGACGGAGAGGGAGCAGGCGCGCGAAGAGCCGCGAGAGGGAGCGTGGCGATCTGCGGCGCGGGCGGGTTCGGGTTCGCGCGCACGGCGAGGCGCGCGAGCTGCGCATCGAGCGCCTGGACGACCTCGTCCGCCGTCTGGAAGCGATCGGCGGGCGATTTCGCCATCAGCTTGCGGACGATGAGCTCCACCTCGGGAGGCACGTTCGCCGCGGGAGCCTTGTCCGCGATGGCGGGGATGGGCGCCGTCACGTGCAGCCCGAGCAGCACGACCTTGTTGTCCTCGTCGAAGGGCCTCACGCCCGCGAGCAGCTCGAACAACATGACGCCGAGCGAGTACAGGTCGGCTCGCAAGTCCACCGTCGTGCCCATCGCCTGCTCGGGGGACATGTACTCCGGCGTCCCGTAGACCATGCCGGCCCTCGTCAGCGCCTCGGGCTTCGGCGCGCCCGGAGCGATCTCGGTCACGGGGACCTTCGCGATCCCGAAGTCGAGGATCTTCAGAAAATCGCGGTCTCCCTCCCGCTCCGTGAGCACGAGGTTCTCGGGCTTGAGGTCGCGGTGCACGATGCCGAGCGCGTGCGCGGCCGCGAGGCCGGACGCCGCCTGCCTC